>NZ_JAHBDI010000007.1:0-139812 GCF_019956275.1 Pseudomonas sp. GL-RE-26 | reverse complement strand
GTAATTGCTCAGCAGGCTGTCGGCCAATTTAACCAGTTCAGGATCAGGTTTGACTCGTTTGGCGCGCTTGGATTTTGGCTCGGTCATTGGATTTCCTTGGGGTAGGCAGTCTCCTGCCAAATGACCGTTTACACAAAACTAATTACACCCTCACAAGAACGGTAAGAAGGTCCGCTTCCGCATGACGCAGGAGCAGATCGACTATTTCCAGGGCATGCACACCCGAAACATCATCCTCAAGGCTCGTCAGCTGGGGTTCACGACGCTGGTCTGCATCGTCCAGCTGGATGCTGCGCTGTTCGAGGCTGCCAAGTGCGCACTGATCGCTCACACCCTGACGGACGCCAAGCGCCTGTTCCGGGAGAAGATCAAATACGCCTACGACAACCTGCCGGCCGAGATCAAGGCGGCCAACCCGGCGCGCAATGACGCGGCGGGCGAACTGGTATTCAGCAAAGGCGGCTCGCTCTACGTCAGTACGTCCTTCCGGGGCGGCACGCTGCGCTATCTGCACGTTTCCGAGTTCGGGAAGATTTGCGCCAAGTATCCGCACAAGGCGCGGGAAATCGTCACTGGCGCCTTCGAGGCGGTGGCAGCAGATTGCTTTGTCACCATCGAATCGACGGCGGAAGGCCGGGCCGGGTACTTCTTCGACTACTCGCAGAGCGCCGAGAAGCAGCAACTGAGCGGCGCGCCCCTGGGTCTGCTCGACTGGAAATTCTTCTTCTTCAGCTGGTGGCGTAACCCGCTGTACTGGCTGGACCCGGCGACGGCGGTCATCCCGCAGCGCCTGACCGACTACTTCAACGAACTGCACGCCAAGCACGGCATCGTCACGAACGACGGTCAGCGGGCCTGGTACGCAGCCAAGGAGAAGACGCTCGGCGACGACATGAAGCGGGAATACCCGTCGATACCGGCCGAGGCCTTCCAGCAGTCGGTTGAGGGCGCCTACTACGCCAAGCAGTTCGCCAAGCTCTACCTGAATCAGCGCATCGGCACCGTTCCGAACAACAGCCATCAGCCGGTGATGACCTTCTGGGATATCGGCGTCGGCGACTCCACGGCCATCTGGTTCGTGCGCCAGATCGGCGACGAATACCACGTCATCGATTACTACGAGAACAGCGGTGAAGGCCTGCGGCACTACATGAAGGTGCTCAAGGATCGGGGTTACACCTATTCCGAGCACTGGGGGCCGCACGACATCGACAACCGAGAATTTGGTAGCGATGCCAAGACCCGCCGCGAGCTGGCCCGTGAGGGCTACGAGATCGACGGACAGAAATACAGCATGACGTTCCAGGTCGTGCCGAAGCTCGGCGTCAATGACGGCATCGAGCAGGCGCGTGAGATCCTGCCCAGGTGCGTGTTCGACAACGCTAAGTGCGAAGAAGGCATCGCCTGTCTTGAGGGCTACCGCAAGGAGTGGGACGACAAGCGCGGCTGCTGGAAAGACAACCCGCTGCACGACTGGACATCGCACGGCTCTGACGCCTTCCGCTACTTCGCCGTGGCCAAGAGCGCAAGGAAGCCGGTCAAATCAATCAAAATGGGATTCGCACGCTAATGACAGACGTCACTTTCACCCGCCCCGAGTACGTCGCGGCGAAAAACCGCTGGCGCTTGGTGCGCGACGTCTGCAAAGGCTCGGAAACCATCAAGGCGGCGGGCGATCTGTACTTGCCGCGACCTAACTCCACTGACGTGAGCGCCGACAACAAGGCTCGCTATGAGGATTACAAAAAGCGCGCGGTGTTCTACAACGCCACCGGCCGGACGAAGCACAGTCTGGTCGGGGCGGCGTTCCGCACCTGGCCCACACTGACTGTTCCCAGTGCTCTCGACTATGTGTCGAAAGACATCGACGGGCAGGGCGTGAGCATCTATCAGCAATCGCAGTCGGTTATCGGGCATTTGCTCGAAGTCGGCCGGCACGGGCTGTTGGTGGATTACGTCGCTGTCGAAGCGGGCACCGTGAGCAAGGCGGACGAACAATCCGGTCGTGCTCGGGCGAACATTGCCAGCTACCCGGCCGAGGCCATCATCAACTGGAAGACTCGCCAAGTCGGCGGCCAGCACCTGCTGAGCCTGGTCGTGCTGCGCGAGACGGTGGATGTCGACACCGATGACGGGTTTGGTAGTGAGCAGATTGTCCAATACCGGGTGCTACGGCTGGATGCCGCCGGCGTTTATACGCAAGAGGTGTGGGAAGAAGGCTCCAGCCAGACGGCAATGGTCACCGCACCCTTTGCCCCGCTGAATGGCCTCGGCCAGCCGTGGCGCGTGATCCCGTTCCAGTTCCTCGGCAGCGAGAACAACGATTCATCGATTGACGACTCCCCGCTGTACGACATGGCCGAGATCAACATCGGCCATTACCACAACAGCGCGGACTATGAGGATTCCGCCTACTTTGCCGGACAGCCTCAATTCTGGATTTCTGGACTCGACGAGGCGTGGCGCGATCACCTGGAGGCGAACGGCATCTATGTCGGCTCCCGTGCGCCGCTCACGCTACCAAAGGACGGGTCGTGCGGGTTCGCCCAGCCTGAGCCAAATACCCTCGTAAAAGAGGCCATGGATGCCAAGAGGAACGACATGGTTTCCCTCGGCGCCCGGCTGATCGAGCGAGGCAGCGCGGTGAAGACCGCAACCCAGGCCGACAATGACAGCGCCGCCGAGCATAGCGTCTTGTCGCTGATCGTGAGCAACGTCAGCGAGGCATACAGTCAGTGCCTGGCCTGGATGGCTGAGTTTTCGAACGCCTCTGGCGAGACCATCTACAAGGTCAATCAGGACTTCACCCAGGTCAGCCTGGACGCAGCGATCATGTCTGCCTTGTTCAATGCCGTACAGGCCGGCCGCGTGCCTGAGTCGGACTTCTGGCAATACCTGCGTGATCGCGGGGTGATCAACGCCGAGAAGACCGACGAGGAAATCCGGGGCGAACTGGAGTCCAGCACGGCGGGCCTGGCCCTGGACGGTGAGTGATGACGACCATCGAGCAGCTCGACATCAGCATCCGCAACATGGTCATGCTGGAGCGGCTGAAGTCGGGGGAGGCGAAGAAGTTCACCCCCTTCCTGGTGAAGATCGACCAGAGCATCCGGGAACGGCTGAGCGGCGATGAGCTGACAGGCTTCGCCCGGGCGCGCCTGGACAAGCTGCTGAAGGAAGTCGACACGGTCCTGACCGACATCCTCGCCGGCTACACCGATCAGTTGCAGCTCGACCTGATGGACATTGCGCAGGCGCAGGCCAGCTTCGAAGCCAAGCTGCTGACCAATACGCTACCGGTCGGCATCAGCCTCGACGCGGCTGTGCCAGCGCTCCAGACGCTCAAGACCGCAGCCTTCAAGAACCCGCTCAGCATCAAGGGCAGCGGAGGCGGCAAGCTGCTCGACGCGTTCATCAAGGACTGGTCTCGCGCCGAGGTCGAGAAGATCAGCGGGGCGATCCGACAGGGCTGGTTCGAGGGCCAGACCAACGCAGAGATCGTTCGCCAGTTACGCGGCACCAAGGCGCTCGCCTACTCCGACGGCATCCTCGCCACGACCGAACGCAACGCCGCCACGGTGGTGCGCACGTCGGTGCAGCATGTCGCTGGTCAGGCGCGCAACGAGGTGGCCAAGGCGAATGACGACTTCGTGTCAGGAGTCCAACTGATCGCCACCCTCGACAGCAAGACCACGCCGTTCTGCCGGTCAATCGACCATCAGGTCTACCCGGTCGACTCAGGCCCTCGGCCACCGTTCCATCCGAACTGCCGCACCAGCTTCATCCTGCTGACCAAGTTCAGCCAGATGTTCGGCAAGGGCGCGACCCGGGCGAGCGTCAACGGCCAGGTGCCGGCGAGCCTCACCTATTACGCCTGGCTCAAGACCCAGCCGATGAGTTTCATCGAACTGGCCATCGGGCCGAATCGCGCCAAGTTGCTGATTAATGGCGGCCTCGACGCTGACAAGTTCGCTGCCCTGCAACTGGGGAAGAACTTCAAGCCGATCACCCTGGACCGCATGCGCGAGCTTGAGCCGGAAATGTTCAAGCGCGCCGGACTGTAGTGCGACACAAAACGCCGACGCGCAAATCGTGTCGCGGATAAACCCAATTGGAGAAACCAATGAATCAGCGCTTCATCGGCACCAAAATCATTCTGGCCCTCGCAATGACCCGGCTCGCCTACAACGAATACCGAGGCTGGGATCTCCCCGCCGACGAGAACGGAGCCGACGACGGCTATCTGGTCGAGTACACCGATGGTGGCGCGCCGAACCATCCGGCTCACACCGGTTACATCAGTTGGTCGCCCAAGGCGCAGTTCGATGGCGCGTATCGGCCAGTCAGCGGCATGAGCTTCGGCCTTGCAATTGAGGCGCTGAAGCTGGGTAAGCGCGTTACCCGGTCCGGATGGAATGGCGCCGGCATGTGGCTGGAGTATCGCCCGGCCAGCGGCGTCGATCTGGCCTTTATTCGCCTGAGCTACCCAGTGCACAGCAAGGCTTACCCGGATGGAGCCCGCGTGTCCTGGGCGCCGAGCCAGACCGACATGCTTGCAGATGACTGGCAGCTGTTCGACTGACCTGAATCAAATCACCAAGCCCCGCCAAGTGCGGGTTTTTTTATATCTGCGGGCTGGGTCCGCAAATCGTCTCTGGGAGACAACAAATGGGCTTGAAGTATCAGTTGGACACTCTGGAAGGCGTCGACGACTCCGTAAAAGCGCTGTACGTCGAGAAGGACGGCAAATTCGTGCTGGGCATCGAAGGCTTGCCGCAATCCGAGGACGTGAGCGGCCTTAAGTCGAAGGTCGAGGAACTGCTGAGCGAGAAGAAAGCGGCCGAGAAGGCCCGTCGCGAAGCTGAGGACGCAGCCCGCACCGAGCGCGAAGAGGCGGCCCGCAAGTCCGGCAACGTCGAAGAGCTCGAAAAGTCCTGGTCTGAAAAGTACAACCGCCGTGAAGCCGAGCTGAACGGCATGTTGGAACAGGAGCGTGGCAGCCTGAGCGGGCAGATCCGGGATCTGACTGTCGGCCGTACCGCTACTGACATCGCGTCTGCGCTGGCAATCCCCGGCAGTGCAGAAGCACTTTTGCCTCACATTGAGCGACGGCTAAGTGTTGAACAGCGCGATGGAAAGCCCGTCGTGGTCGTCCTCGACAAGCAGGGCAAGCTCTCAGCATCAACGCTTGACGAGCTGAAAGCCGAATTCGCAAACAACACGGCGTTCGCGCCACTAATCGCGGGAAGCAAAGCATCTGGCGGCGGGGCGGCCGGTGCTGGGAATGGCGGCGGGGCCGCGAAAGGAAAAATCGGCGGTACCAAAGAGGAACGCACGGCGGCAATCGCAAGCCGGTTCCCAGATCTCCCTCAATCGTAAGGAAATAACTTATGTCCCTGTCGCAAATGCAGGTCTTCAACGAATACATCATGCCGGCGACTCTCGAGACGCTGGATCAGTATCTCGCCGCTTTCAACGCCGCTAGCCGTGGCGCGATCGTGCTGTCCCCGGACGGCTTCACTGGCGACTTCCTCCAAGAGTCGTTTTTCCAGACCCTGGCTGCTGCCCAGCGCCGCGTGGATCGCTACAGCGCTAACGCTGCTGTCGCTGCCACCGACCTGACCGAACTGAAAAACACCTCGGTGAAAGTCGCCGGCGGCTTCGGTCCGATCCGTTATGAGCCATCGCAGATGACTTGGCTGGAGCGCCCAACCGCGCAAGGCATCGAGGTTGCGAGCCGCGCGTTCGCTGAGATCCTGCTGAAGGACCAGTTGAACACTGCAATCGCTGCTCTGGTTGCCGCGATCACCGCCCAGGCCGCCGCGGTCAACGACGTGTCCGCGACCGCAGGCATCACCTACGCCGGCCTGAACAACGCGCATGCGAAATTCGGCGACGCAAGCCAGAACCTTGTGACCCAGGTGATGCAGGGCACCAGCTACCACAAGTTGGTCGGCCAGAACCTGGCGAACCAGCAGCAGCTTTTCCAGGCGGGCAACGTCCGAGTGGTGGATATTCTCGGCAAGATCTCCGTTGTGACGGACGCCCCGGCGCTGATGCAGGCCGGCACCCCGAACAAGGAAATCATCCTGTCCCTGGTCCAAGGTGCAGCGTTGGTCCACGACGGTCGCGACATCATCAGCAACGTCCAGACGGTCAACGGCAAGGAGCGTATCGAGACCACGCTGCAGACCGACTATACCTTCGGCCTGGGTCTCAAGGGCTACACCTGGGATACCACCACCGGCGGTAAGTCGCCAACCGACGCCGAACTGACGACTGGCACCAACTGGGACAAGACCGCTACCAGCATCAAGCACACCGCTGGTGTTGCTCTGATCGGTGATGCCTCCAAGTAACCCTGATATCTGAGTCGGGCTAGTGCCCGGCTCGACGAGGACGAGATCATGAGCAACAAAAACATCTGGTATCTGCCCGGCCCGTTCCACCAGTACCAGGAAGACGTAAAGGCGTTGGCCAAGGAGCATGGCTTGCGCATCATCGACGCGAACGTGACCGAGGGTCGCGACGACGAAGCCGTCAATACACCCGAAGTGACGCTGAAGAAAGTCGAGCAGCATCCGGTACTGGTTGTTGGCGCTGGCAACAGTCAGGCTGAACTGGAAGACCTGATCGGCAAGCTGCGCATCGAAAGCGATACGGTCCGCTCTGTTATTGATGGGCTCGACGTTGGCGAGATTGAAAAACCGGAAGCCGGCGAGCTCGCAATCCGACTGTTTCAAGCGCTCGATGGCATCCGGCTTCAGATGATAGATCTGGCTGGTGCGCGTGACGAGCTTGCCCTGGAAAACGAGAAACTGCGTAACGAGCTCGCTGCACTCAAGACCGAGGGCCAGGAAGTCGAAGCTCTGAAGGCTAAGCTCGATGCCGCCGGCGTGACGTACCGCGCCAATGCCTCGAAAGAGTCCTTGGAAAAGCTCATCGCCGAGCTGCCCACGGCGTAACACTTCGGCTGCCGGTAAGCCGGTGGCCACTTGTTCAAAAATCATTCCAGCGAGTTGATCCATGACGCTCATAATCGAGGACGGCACCGGGAAGCTGGACGCCGACAGCTTTGCCACGGCCGCTGAACTGGTCACCTACGCTGCGAACTATGGCGCGGCCATCCCGGCAGATACGCCAGGCCAGGAATCCCTATTGCGCCGCGCTGCTCTGGCCATGGACGGATACACCTGGAAGGGCGCCCGCACCAACGGCGATCAGGCCCTGTCGTGGCCACGCCGAGACGTAACCATCGACGAGCGAACCTTGCCGTCCGATTCCATTCCTGTCCGCATCAAAAGCGGGCAGATGGCGCTTGCCGCCGAGATCCACACTGACGACATCGACCCGGTCGACAAGCGCACCGGTGCTGTCACCAAGGAGCGTGTCGAGGGAGCGGTTGACGTTCAGTACGCTGCGCCGTCCGCAGCCAGCCAGAAGCCCGCTGTCACGGCCAGCCCGAGCAGCCTTCAGTTCACCGCGTACATCGCCCGCAAAGGCCTGTTCGCCATCAGGGCCTGACCATGAGCGCGTTCTACGATCGAATGGCTGCGACGGCGCTGCGCCTGATCAGCCAGTACGGCATGGCCGTTACCTTGCGCACCGTGACGCCGGGCGGGTATGACCCGGAACTGGGCGAGACGACGCCAGAGACGATCACCGAGCAGGTGGGGCAGGGCATCCTTGCCGACTACACCGGTCTGGAGTTTCAGGCGAACAGCCTCATCAAGCAGGGTGACAAGAAGCTCAAGCTGGCCGCCAAGGGCCTGACCTCGGCGCCCTCACTGCTGAGCAAGGTCATCGCCGACGGCAAGACCTGGTCAATCGTGCCGCCGCTGAAAGAGATCAACCCGGCCGGCACTCCGCTGCTGTATGAATTGCAGGTGCGCGTCTGATGGCCAACAACATGCAGGTCAAGTACGGCGGAAAGTCTGGAGGCTTCGCCCTGGAGTTGGCCAAGTTCGCCGAGCAGGCAACGGAAGCCATCGACGCCAGTCTGCGCGAGGTCATCATCGAGGTTGCCGGCTCGCTGATTCAGATGTCGCCAGTCGACTCCGGCCGGTTCCGTGGCAACTGGCAATTCAGCCTGATGACGCCGGACAACAGCACAAGCCTGAACGTCGATCCTACTGGCACTGAGACACTGGGCCGGATCGTTGCTGCTGCGGGCGTCTTCACGGCGGGGCAGACGGCGTACATCACGAACAGCCTGCCCTATGCCATCCCGCTGGAGTACGGCCACTCGACGCAGGCGCCGGGCGGAATGGTGCGCGTCACCCTGGCCCGCTTCCAGCAGATCGTCAACGAGGCAGTCAGGAATAATCAGGTATGAGCCACAAGATCATCCGCCAGATTTATGAGGCCCGGCTCGCTGCGTGGGCGGCTACCAGGGTGCCGGCGTTGCGCATCGCCTATGAAGATGTGGCCTTCACGCCTGCCGACGGCGAGACCTATCTTGCAGCCTTCACGCTGCCGGCCGGAACCAATAGCCAGACGCTGGGCGGTGACCATAGGGCCTATACCGGGCTGTTTCAGGTCAGCGTGGTGACGCCGTCTGGCACTGGCACCGGCAAGGCCGAGGGCATCGTCGACGAACTGGCCACCCTGTTCCCGCTGTACGCCCAATACACCAAGGCAGGTCTGACAGTCATGACGCTGACACCGGTAGAGCCCGGTCCCGGCATCCCCGAGGGCAACACATGGGCGGTCGCCGCATCATTCCAGTACCGATCCGACGCCACCTAATCACGCCCATTGGGCAAACCCAAGACCCGTCATTGAGCGGGTTTTGTCATTTCTGAAACGAGGAATATCCCCCCATGAGCGTAAAACTCCCTAACGGCGCGACGTTCGAGCATGCCGCTACCTACGCCGCGCCACTCGCTTTCTCGGCCATCTCCAACGCCTCGGAAGCGGTCTGCACCGTCGTCGGCGCCACACTGGCCGTCGGCGACATCTTGCTGGTCGCTTCCGGCTGGACTGCGCTGAACAACAAGGTGGTGCGCGTCAAAGCTGCGACCGCTACCGCGATCACCCTGGAAGGGATAGACACCACGGACATCGGTACTTACCCAGCCGGATCCGGTGTTGGCACCTTGAAGAAGGTGCTGACCTGGGTACAGATCCCGCAAATCACCGACTTCGCATCCGCAGGCGGCGAGCAAAATTATCAAGACGTCGCCTTCCTCGAATCGCAGCAAGGCTTCCAAATCCCAACCGACAAGTCTGCGGCCAGCATGACCATCACTGTTGCGGACGATCCAACCCTGCCGTATGTGCCGGTCGTTACTGCCGCCGATACGGCGCGAACCATTCAGGCCGCGCGCATGAATCTGCCTGGCACAGACCGGATCTATTACGGCGTGTACACCTCGTTCTCGCAGCAGCCTTCGATCTCCCGTAACAACGTGATGACCAAGACTGTTTCCATGGCGCTGCAAGCCACCGCCACCCGCTACCTGTCGTAAGGAAACCTCATGGCCAGCTTCAAGATTGCTCAGAACGCCACGTTCAAGGCTGACGTCGAGATTCCGCGCGTCGGCTTCGACCCGGTAAAGGTCGAGATCGAGTTCAAGTACCGCGACCGCAAGGAACTGTCGAAGTACTACGACAAGTGGAATGCAGAACGTGACGCGCTCGCCAAGGAGGCGATGAAAGACGGCGCAACGTGGGAAGCCGCCACGGCACGGCAGATCGTGTTGGAGGTGGGGCAGATCAAGGACATCGTCGCCGGCTGGAGTTTCGACGAGGAATTCACGGACGAATCGATTGCTGAACTGGCCGCCACTTGCGTCGGCGCCCCCGCTGCCGTCCTTGAGGCCTATCAAAAGGCCTACGAGTCGGCACGCCGGGGAAACTGATCGCCGCTGCGCGGGCGCTGTACGAGCCTGGCGCATCTGCCGAGGACATGGCGATGTTTGGGCTCACCCTGGCCGACATCGATGAGGACGTGGAGGTCTGGCCGGATAACTGGCCAGTCTTCCGCCTCTTCAATGCGCTGGCGACGCAATGGCGCACAGGTGCATGCGGCGCGACCGGGCTCGACTACTCCGTCATCCGTGAAGTGGCCGGCCTCATCGGCATCAAGAAGCGGCAAATCCCCGAACTCTTTCCTGACCTTCAAGTAATGGAGGCCGAAGCCCTGCTCGTCATGAGCGAGTCGAAATAACGGAGCACTCATGTCGGGAACAATTGCGCAGTTAGGCGTCGAGGTAAATTCAACCGAGGCGGTCCAGGCGGCCACGGACCTTGACAGGCTTGCTCAGGCTGGCGCCAAGGCCGAGAAAGCCACAGAGGGCCTGACAGGGCAAAGCAAGCAGGCTGGTGCCTCCATCAAGGCTATGGCAGCCGAGACGAAAGCGGCGGAAGCGGCTACCTCGAAGCTGTACAAGCAGACAGAGGCGGCTGGAATTTCCGCCAAGCAAACAGCGGCGGCTCTGCGCGGTGTCCCTGCTCAGATGACTGATATTGTGACCAGCCTTCAGGGTGGTCAGTCCCCGCTGACGGTACTGCTGCAGCAGGGTGGCCAACTCAAGGATATGTTTGGCGGTATCGGGCCGGCTGCGCGGGCGCTGGGCGGGTACGTGCTTGGCCTGGTCAATCCATTCACCCTGGCGGCGGCCGCCGCTGCTGGCCTCGGAGTGGCCTACTACAAAGGCAGCGAAGAGGCGACGGCTTACTCGAATGCGCTGATACTCACCGGCAATGCTGCGGGCACCAGTGCTGATCAGTTGGCATCGCTCGCCAATCAGGTCAGTTCCACGGTCGGGACTACCGGCGCGGCGGCTGAAGTGCTGGCGCAGCTTGCTGGAAACGGCAAGATCGCTGGTGAGGCCTTCGGCACCGTGGCCACAGCCGCGCTCGAAATGGAAACGGCAACCGGAAAGGCCATCGAGGAGACAATCGCCGAGTTTGCGCTGATCGCAAAGGATCCGGTCGAGGCTGCTAAAAAACTCAATGATCAATACAACTTTCTGACTGCAGCGGTTTACTCGCAGATTGTCGCGCTGAAGGAGCAGGGCGACACCATCGGTGCTGCGAAGCTACTGACTGATACCTACGCTGACACCATCGATACCAGAACAAAACAAGTGACAGCCAATCTCAGCTTGATTGAGAAGGGTTGGAAGCTGATCAAGGAAGAGTCGAAGAAAGCGCTGGACGCGACTCTGGACGTCGGCAGAACCCCTTCGGTAGATGCTCAGATCTCCAATCTGGAGAAGGTACTGGCAGACCGTAAAGGCAGCTTGCTCGCTTCACTATTCCCTGATGACCTCGGGGAGAACAGCCGTTCCACCAAGTTCATCGAGGACCAGATCGCCGCGCTCAAGCGCGCCAAGGTCCAGATTGAAGAGAACGCCAAGGCCGAGGGCGACCGAGCCAAAACCCAGCGCGACGGCATCGACGCAAGTTTGCGGCTGAAAGCGATCAGTGACGGCAACCTCACCAACGAGGAAAAGCGCAACAAGCTGATCAAGGAATACGGACGCGACGTCGAGGCGCTACGCAAGGCGAATCCGAATGACCCACTGGTCCAGGATGATGTGGTCGCCAAGACCATCCAGAACATCAAGGACAAGAACAAGGATCCGGCCGGTACCGCGAACCAGGTCAATCTGAGCGGCTACAACGACGCTCAGAATGCGATAAAGGCGCTGCAGGCCACCTACTCGAATACCGAAAAGGAGCTTGAGGCTCAGCAGAAAGCCGGTCTGATCACTCAGCAAAACTACCTCGACCAGCGTACCGCGCTGATCCGGGCGGAGCGCGAGGAAGTCACCGGCGCCTACCAGGCCGAGATTGCGGCACTGGATGCGGCCAAGGATAAGGCCGGCACTACTGGCGCCCAGCGCATCCAGCTGGACCAGAAGATCGCCGACGCGCGCACCAACATGGTCAAGGCGCAGAAGGATGCCGACAGCCAGCTTGAAGTCCTCGCCTCCAACGAGGAAGGCCGGCTGAAGAAGCAGGCCCTGGCTATCCAGACCTACACCGACGCCTTGCAGCAGCAAGTCACCACGCTGCGCCAGCAAGGCCAGCGTGAAGCGGCTGGGCTAGGGATGGGTGACCGTCAACGCGGGCTGAATAATCAATTCGACGGCATTGACGACAAGGCCAACCAACTGCGCATCGACCTGGCCAACCAGTACGGCGATGGATCGCGCGGCATGAGCCTCGACGAATACAACGCCAAGCTCAAGGCTGTCACACAGAGCCAGCAGGCCCTGCGCAACACAGCGACCGAAAATTACGACGCAATGACCGCTGCCCAGGGTGATTGGAGCGCCGGCGCATCGTCGGCGTGGCAGAACTACCTGGAATCAGCTCGTGACGTGGCCGGGCAGACGAAAAGCCTGTTCACCAACGCTTTCAGTGGAATGGAGGACGCCGTCGCGAACTTCGCAATATCAGGCAAGTTCGCGTTTTCCGACTTCACTAAGTCGATCTTGGCCGACATGGCGCGCATCGCAACTCGGCAGGCGGCCTCCGGGCTGCTGTCGAGCATTGCCAGCACTGCCGTCAGTGCGTACTTCAGCAGCGGCAGCAGTGCAGCAGCGTCGGCCGGTTCGACCCAAGCCGGGTATACAGGGAGCGATTTCTCGAGTTGGGTTTCTGGGCAAAGAGCCACTGGCGGTCCGGTTGCGGCGAACTCGCTGTATGAGGTCAACGAGCTGGGACCTGAGCTGTACAACGAAGGCGGCCGATCCTTCCTCATGACTGGCGCGAATGGTGGCAGCGTAACCCCGTTGACCACCGGCGGAGGGGCGGGCATTCAGGCCATGAGTGGTGGCGGAGCTACACAGATCAGCGTGCAAGTGAACGTCGCCAGCGATGGCAGCACCAGCGCAACGTCCAGTGATCCGTCGTATCAGCAGTTCGGCAAAGAGCTTGGCGACTTCGTCGAGCAGAAGTATCGACAGCTGCTGCGCAAGGATCTGGGTCAGGGCGGCAGCATTACTAGAGCAATCAAAGGGTGATTTATGGCAATTGAGCGCTTCACCTGGCAGATCGAAAAGGGGGCCGAGGGCGATATCAGTCAGCGGGTGCGCTCCAAGCAATTCGGCGACGGCTACAGCCAGTCAGTGTCGGACGGCATCAACAACAAATCGCAGTCGTGGCCGTTCAGCTACACCGGCAAGGCCGACACGATCAAACAGATCATCGCCTTCCTCGACCGCCACGCGGGGGCGAAAGCCTTCCTGTGGACGCCGCCACTCGGCGAGCTCGGCCTCTATAAATGCACGGGCTACAAGCCTGCGCACAGGGGCGGTGACGTTTACGCCCTGACCGGCACTCTCGAACAAACCTTTCAACCATAAGGAACTGCCGCATGGCATTGATAACGGACATCCAGAAACTGGAGCCCGGTGGTGAGGTGCGGCTCTTTGAAATCGACGGCACCGAGTACGGCGCCGACGTGCTGCGCTTCCATGGTCACGCAATCCCGCACACGCCCGCCGAGCTGCTGGCCTACGAGGGCTCAGTCGACGAACTGCCAGCGAAGGCGATCTGGTGGCAGGGCAACGAGTACGCGGCCTGGCCGGTGCAGATTGAAGGCATTGGCGCGGACAGTAATGGCAGCGCAACGCGGCCCGTTTTCAGCGCTGGCAACGTCAATGGGCGCATCACGGCGCTGTGCCTGGCGTTCGACGACCTGCTGAAGTTCCAGCTGACAGTCCGCGAGACCATGGCGCAGTACCTGGACGCGGTGAACTTCCAAGATGGCAACCCGACTGCCGATCCCACGCAAGAGGCGCTGGAAATCTGGTACATCGACCAGAAAACCGGTGAGGACGGCGAGGCCGTGCAGTGGGAGCTTTCATCCCCGGGCGAGATCGACAACCACGGGCTGCCTGGGCGCCAGATGACCACCTTTTGCCACTGGGCCATGACCGGTGGATACCGCGGGCCGAACTGCGGCTACACCGGCGGGGCCATGTTCGACGATGACGACAACCCGACCGGCGACCCGAGCAAGGACGAGTGCAAGGGCGGGCTCAAGTCCTGCAAATTGCGCTTCGGCGACAACAACCAACTTCCACACGGCGGCTTCCCCGCTGTCTCCCTGATCGCACGGAGCTGACCATGCGCAAGCACATCTTGAGCGCGATCCAGGATCACGCGGCCGCCGAGTACCCGAAAGAGTGCTGCGGCCTGCTGCTGGCGGTTGGGCGAAAGCAGCAATACTTCCCGTGTCGGAACATTGCGGCCGACCCAAGTGAAGAGTTCCGGATTGATCCGGAGGACTACGCCACAGCGGAAGACTTGGGCGAGGTGATCGGCATCGTTCACTCGCACCCTGACGCCACCAGCCGACCCTCCGCGCATGATCTGGCCATGTGCGAGGCCACCGAACTGCCGTGGCACATCCTGAGCTGGCCGGAAGGTGATCTGCGCACCATCACGCCGAGCGGCGAAGTGCCGCTATTGAAGCGGCCATTCGTCCACGGCGCCTGGGACTGCTGGCAGGTTTGCGCGGACTGGTACAAGCGCGAACTGGGGCTGGAGTTCGAGGCCTTCAAGCGCGAGGACGGCTGGTGGGAAAGTGCGGACGCGGTCAGCCTGTACGAAGCGAACTACGAGGCCGCCGGGTTCTACCGGGTCGACCAGCCACAGCGCGGCGACATGATCGTGATGGAAGTGGGGCGGACGGTTCACCCGAACCATGCCGGAATTTTCCTCGGCGCCGATCCGGTATTGCCCGGTGAAGACTCGGACACCTTCGGCCTAGGCCCATTCCTCTTGCACCACCTGTATGGGCGACCATCAGAGGTGATCGTCTTCGGTGGGCCTTGGCTCGACCGGACACGCCTGATCCTCAGGCACAAAAATGCACAACAAATCACATGATGCGGCAGTGCCGCGGAGGTGTTTATGGATGTTCGTTCTGTGAGCGTTGATCAGAAAGCGATTAACGCTGAGGACATTCCAGTCTCCAGGGCGATGGTCGAAGTTGGATTGGCTGTTCTGGAAGAGGCTGGACAATGGCCGATATCAAGGTCTACGGTCGAAAGAGCTTTTCAGGAGATGTACCTTTGCGGATTTCTAGAATCTGAGCGCGGGTTCTCAGGCCTTTGATGATTTCTCCGTTCAGAGATATTGCCTGCAAAATTTTCATGAGCTTGAGGCAGTGATCTCTAAGCTCGCTTATGTTGAGTGTTGCATTCGATTTTTTTGAATTCTTCGGCTTAATCAGGTCGGTTAACGATGCTGTCGGACCTTCATTCAGTCCCCATTGCCAATGAACAATTTTATGCCTCAACGTACTGATAGCATCGAACGATTTGAGCGTGTGCAAAAGATCGTCTACGGCTTGTTGATCGCTGATTACCGAATTGGCTATTTGTCCTTGAACGTACCTGATCATCCCAGCCATCGAGATATTGGCTTCGACTGAAAGCCTTTGGGCTTCCGAAACTGGCATTCTGAGAAAGAAGGCAAATAGTTCAGAAAGCTGCCATTCGACTGCAGAGTAATTGACGATGAACTGCCCCATCGCGTGAAGGTGTTCGTCTGAGGGACCAACATTGTATTGGCGTGGCCAATCGATAGAGAAAGGCTCTCTTGGCTTAAAGTCTTCGTTGCTCACATCGACCTCCAGGTCATATCCGCGTCGAAATTGGCGCAATCCCAGTCCTTGGGCTTGCAGGCAAAGGACTGGGGGGGGTATCCGTTGCGTGAGGGCAGGAGGCTACTACGGTGGACGTAGGGGGGTTACTGAGGATTCGTACAGGTTGCGAAAATCGCTGACAGGGACAGGGTCCGAACTTTCACCCTTAGCCCTGCATCGCCGCCCGCAGTTGGCTTAGGTCTTTGGACGAGATGACATACGTTCTTGCCAGCATGTCACCGACCCGCTGGCATCGATCAGATTGGGCGTAAACGAAAATTATGATGATCCCTAGTGGTGCTTCTAGGTGCCTAGTAAGACCGCGAATGAGTGTCTGCACAAGAGTTGGAGGGCCACCCGCACCGTTTATGACAGTAAGGCCGAAGGCCAATTTTCCTGGCGTTTTGCCGTTAAATGCCCATTCGCATAGGGGGGAGAGAAACAGGTAGGTGATGATCAGTTCCATGCCTGCAAAGGGGAGGTTGTCTTGGCTGATAAGCCATAGCCCTATGAGAACAATCAGGCATTGGTCGATAACGTAGGCACCAATACGTCGCACCAGCAAAGAGGTTCTTGATACTTCCATAAATCGTTCCAAAGCACGGACTTAAAGGTTGAGCGAGCCAAATTCCTTCGGCTTATGTAAACAGCTGGGGAATTTGTATTGGAGGCAAAATGCTACTACCGACGGACGGCGGGGCGTTACTGGGGATTCGTACAGGCGCAAACCGGTGCTATGGTTGGCGCTTTCCACAGGAGTGATCTGCATGAAATTGTTCGTAGGGGCCTTGGCTCTTGTGCTGCTTTCTGGCTGTACAGACAGTGGACCGATAAAGGTCGGACCGGACACCTACACGATTTCAACGCGTGTTCCTTTCGGTGGCCCTGCTTCTGCAAAAGGCCAGGCCCTAAAAGAGGCAAACGTATTTTGTGAGTCTCAGGGGCGGGAAATTCTCCTCGACCACATGCAAGCGAGCGAGTGCGCTTTACATGGTGGTTGTGGCGAGGCCGAGATCTATTTCTTCTGCCTGGCTAAAGGTGATCCGCAACTGAAGCGTCAGAAATACAGTTCTGATCCAACCCAGAAGATTGAGATCAATCAGCGCTGAAGCAGTTTGGCGAGTAACTCGGCTGCTATAGTGGCTCGCTTTCAGGACGAGGAAGAATCATGCGGATTTTGATAGGGGCGATGGCGGTGATGCTGCTGGCGGGGTGCGCCACGTCGCCAATGTCGGCGAGAAATGCGGAACCGGTGCCTAGCGATGAGCTATATGGCTTCCAAAGCAAGTCGACTAATACCTCATCCCGCATCACTGTTGTCAGGGATGGTGGCTTTGTCGGCTCAGGTTGCGATTTGGTCTTTTACATTGAGGGGCGCCGTGCTGCCAAGATTGGTCCTGGCCAGCGCGCAACTTTTTACGTTGAACCAGGCACTGTGAATCTGGGTACAGGTCTTGCTGAGTCTGGGCTTTGCTCTGGTGCTGCGATCAGAACGATCAGCGCCAATCTCAAACCGGGTACGGAGAGCCAGTTTCGCATTAGTGGAGATATGAGCGGCTTCTTCTTAGCTCCATACGTGGATTACGGCGGCCGCTGAGGCTGCAAGCTCTGAAAGCTGCCTTCGGGTGGCTTTTTTATTGACTGGAGAAAAGCTATGTCGGCATTGGTTATTAATTACCAGCCACTCACCACCATCAAACTTTACGGGGCTTTAAGGCAGTTCGGTCGCGAGTTCAAACTGTCCGTCCGTTCGCCAGCCGAGGCAATCAAAGCGCTCTGTATCCAAGTCCCAGGGTTTGAACGATTCCTGTCGAACGCGAAGTCTCGGGGGTTAGAGTTCGCAGTTTTCCGAGGCTCGAAAAACATTGAAGAAAAAGAACTGAGTTATCACGGCTCCGGTGAGATTCGCATTGCACCTGTCATCGTCGGGAGCAAGCGCGGAGGGGTACTGCAAACCATTGTCGGCGCGGTGATGATTGTTGCTGGTGTCCTCCTGCTGGCAACACCGTTCGGCGCTCCACTAATCGCGGCAGGCATCGGCCTCGTCGCAGGCGGAGTAATCCAAATGCTCAGTCCGCAACCAAAGGGCTTGAAGACCAGCGCGGCCCCCGAGAACACCCCCGGCTACGCCTTCGGCAGCGCGAAGAACACGACCGCATCCGGCAACCCAGTTCCGCTCTGCTACGGGAAGCGCCGGGTAGGCGGTGCGATCATCAGCGCCGCGATTTACGCCGAAGACCAGATGTAGCCAAACCATCGAACACCACAGCCGCCCATGAGGCGGTTTTTTATTGGTGCGCCAGGCATGGCGCGTTGCGCGTAAGCGCAACCAGCTTGGCTGTGGTGGCCACGCTGGTGACTTGGAGGTGAAAGTCCTCTACACACCCGGCAAGGGGAAGTGTTAGCCAGAGGCAAGGGTGTCGCGGGTGACTGCGAATCCGAAGGAAGCCCGAGGCAAAATGCTGGCCTGACGAACAGGAAGCGGATAGAGGCGGCGCAGCGGGGTAAGAAGGCCAATATCTTCAAAGCCCGATACTTGCACGGAACGCTGCGACGTAGATCCGACAGGCATAAGCAGGAAGGTCGCGCGAATTACCCTGGGAGATCTGTTTAGCCTGCCATGTGCTACCGGCGTCGCGAGATGACGGGATGGGTGACAGAAGTCAGCAGAGGCCGTAGTAGTTGCTCGAAACCGGAGTAATGAAGGGCTGAACCTGCCATGAGTGGATAGTCGGGTGTGATCTCTGTTGGAGCGTAAAGCAGAAACTCCGCGTAGCGGAGGTCAAGACCATTAGGAGGTAGGAGCCGGAAGCTCCGAGGGCCGGTCTGGGCGCTTAGATACCGCAGGCGACACATCAACGGAACCAAGCTCGCTGACGTTGTTTGTCAGTAGGCAGGAACCGCCGTATACGGAACCGTACGTACGGTGGTGTGAGAGGACGGCGGGGGCAACCCCGCCTCCTACTCGATCCTGGAGAAACGCATGGGCGCAGCACAGCAGCTTGATATTTACGGCGCCAAGGGCGGATCGGATAAACCGAAAACGCCGACAGAAGCGCCCGATAGCCTGCGCTCGGTGGCCATGGCCAAGATCTTGATTGCAATGGGCGAGGGCGAGTTCGCCGGCAATCCAACCGCCCAGGACATCTACCTCGACAATACGCCGCTGCAAGACCCCCAGGGCAACATGAACTTCCCGAATGTGAAGTGGGAGTACCGCAACGGCTCTATTGAGCAGGATTACATCCAGGGCATTCCATCGATCGAGAACGAAACCTCCCTGGGTATCGAGCTGCGCAGCGGGACGCCTTGGGTGCGGACTATCAGCAATACCGAACTGTCGGCCGTGCGTCTGCGCTTCGCCTGGCCCGCGCTGCAATCGGTCGATGCCAGCGGTAATGTGAACGGCTACCGGATCGAGTACAAGGTCGAGCTGGCCACCGACGGCGGCGCTTATCAGCAGGTGCTGAGTGAGGCCGTGGATGGCAAGACCACCAGTACCTACGAGCGCACTCGGCGTATTGATTTGCCGGTGGCAACCAGCGGCTGGCTGATGCGCGTCACTCGCATCACGGCCAACCAGAACAACAACAAAATCGCCGACACCATGCAGATCGCCGGCTTCACCGAAGTCATCGACGCCAAGCTTCGGTACCCAAACACCGCGCTGCTCTACATCGAATTCTCCGCCGAGCAGTTCCGCAGTATTCCGGCGGTTACTGTCGACACCAAGCTGAAGAAGATGCCGGTGCCGAGTAATTACGACCCGGAAAGTCGGTCCTACACTGGCATCTGGGATGGCACTTTCAAACAGGCTTGGACCGACAACCCAGCATGGATGACTTACGACATCACTGTCAGCGACCGCTTTGGCCTCGGCCGCCGGATCAAGCCGTGGCAGGTCGACAAGTGGGAACTGTACCGGATCGCCCAGTATTGCGATCAGCTGGTGCCGGACGGAAAGGGCGGACAAGAGCCGCGCTTCATCTGCAACCTCAACCTGCAAGGCAAGGCTGACGCTTGGTCGCTGCTGCGCGATATTTCGGCGATTTACCGCGGCATGACCTACTGGGCGCAAGGGCAGCTGTTCAGCTTGTCCGACATGCCGCGCGCTACTGACTTCGACTTCGCCTACACCAGGGCAAACGTCATCGATGGCAAGTTCACTTACTCGAGCGCGTCGGAGCGCACCCGGTACAGCCGAGCCCTGATCAGCTACGACAACCCGGCGAACAACTACGACACCGACGTCACCTCCGTGACCGATCCGAAGCTTCAACGGCGTTACGGCGACAACCCGCTGGAGATAAGCGCCATTGGCTGCACCCGCGAGTCGGAGGCGCAGCGCCGCGGTAAGTGGGCACTGCTGACCAACTCCAAAGACCGGGCTGTCAGCTTCAAGGTGGGGCTCGACGGGCGTCTCCCGCTGCCTGGGTACGTCATCCCGGTGGCCGACGAGCTGCTGGCGGGACGCGCTATTGGCGGGCGAATCTCGGCAGTGTCTGGCCGTACCATCACCCTGGACCGCGACACCCAGGCCAAGGCCGGCGACCGACTGATCCTGAACCTGCCAAACGGCAAGTGCGAAGGGCGCACCGTGCAGTCCGTGGCGGGGCGCGCGGTGACCGTCACTGTCGCGTATTCGACGGTACCGGAGCGCGAACTTGTCTGGGCGCTCGACGCGGACGACCTGGCCGTGCCGCTGTATCGGGTAACTGCGGTGTCGCGGCCGGAACCTGGTGTGTTCGAAATCTCGGCCGTTCAGTACGACCCGAGCAAGTTCGCGCACATTGATACCGGTGCCCGCCTGGAAGAGCGGCCCATCAGCGTGATTCCGATCACCGTGGTACCGGCGCCGGCCAGCGTGACGCTCACCTCGAGTTCGGTTGTCGCCCAGGGCATTGCCGTCGCCACCATGACGATCACCTGGCCTGCGGTGAACGGTGCCGTCGGCTATGACGTGGAATGGCGCAAGGACAGCGGCAACTGGATCAAACTCCCGCGTACCGGTGCAACCAGTGTGGATGTGGTCGGCATTTACGCCGGCGCCTATGTGGCCCGCGTCCGCGCGGTGAGTGCCTTCGACATCTCGTCGGTTTGGCGCAACTCGATCCTGACCAACCTCAAGGGCAAGGAAGGTTTGCCGCCAGCGGTGTCGTCCCTGACGGCCACCTCGCTGCTGTTCGGCATTGGCCTCAAGTGGGGTTTCCCCCCTGGCGCCGAGGATACCCAGCGCACGGAGATCTGGTCTGGCCCGGCCAACAACTTGGCCGCAGCTACCAAGCTGGCAGATCTGGCTTACCCGCAAAGCGACTACGCCATGCAGAGCCTGCTGGCGGGCACCACCTTCTTCTTCTGGGCGCGCCTGGTCGATCGCACCGGCAACATCGGTCCTTTCTATCCGGTAGCGAACGGCGTGATGGGGCAGGCCAGTTCTGAGGCCGGACCGATTCTGGACATGATCGCCGGCAAGATCACCGAGACGGAGCTTGGTCAGCATTTGCTGGGTCGGATTGACTTGATTGACGGTGCGTCGACGCTGCCAGGGTCTGTAAATGCGCGTATTAGCGCAGTCGCTGGAACGATTGGCACCGTGTCGGCCGCAGTCACTCAGGAGACTATCAATCGCGTTAATGGTGACACTGCGCTTGGGCAGCGTATTGATACGGTTTCGGCTACCGCCAGCGGCGCAGCATCTGCCGTTCAAACAGAGGCCACAGCAAGAGCAAACGGAGATACCGCGCTGGGTACGCGGATTGATTCTGTCGTCGCGACTTCAGGTGATAACTCTGCCGCTATTCTTGCGGAGGCAAACGCCAGGAGCAGTGCGGACGGTGTGCTTGCCACTCAGATCAGTGGCGTTTACGCGCAGGTGAATCCAGCACTCGCTGGCGATACAGCGGGACTCGCTGGTTCGGACCAGATGTACGTCGGCGTTTGGTCAGAGCAGTCAGCGCGCATCGAGGACGGTGTTGCACTGGGTCAGCGGATTGATGTCGTCACCGCCTCTGTCGGTGCAAACAGCGCGGCGATCCAGACGGAAACCACCGCGAGGGCGAATGCGGATAGCGCCCTTGCCAGCCAGATCACAACGGTGCAAGCCGTGGCTAATAGCGCCTCGTCTGCCGTTCAGACGGTGTCTCAGGCTCAGGCGTCCACGGATGGCAAGCTGGGCACCATGTGGTCGGTAAAGATGCAGGTGGCAGCTGATGGCAAGTACATCGCCGCCGGCATCGGTCTCGGCATCGAGAACACCGGCGCCGGCCTGCAAAGCCAGTTCCTAGTGAGCGCGGATCGGTTCGCCATCGTCAACAGCATGGCTGGCGGCGCCATCTCGGTTCCGTTTGCGGTGCAGGGCGGCCAGGTGTTCATGAATTCGGCCTTCATTCAAGACGGCACCATCACTAACGCCAAGATTGGTCAGTCCATTCAATCTGATAATTACATCTTCGGAACTCAAGGCTGGGCAGTCAACAAAAGTGGAGGCTTTGAAATGAACGGTGCAAACGCTAACGGTAGAATGGCCCTCGCGCCAACTTCACTGAAGTTCTTCCACGCCAACGGTGTGCTTGGCATTGATCTGAGCCTATAGCATGACCGGGCTAACAATCAAAGACGTGGCTGGACAAGTAATGGTTGATATGACCATGAACATCAGCCAAACAATGGGATCAGTCGATACGGGGGCTGCAAATGGTGGAATCACCATTGCAGCCCCACCGGCTGGTAAAAGCATGTACTACATCGTAGTGCCATTGACGACTACAGGGCTTGGCACAGGGAAGTTACCCGGCGTAACCCTCTCCGGTACTTCATTGACATGGGCTTACTCCTACCCAACGAATGGTTGGGGATATTACTCAGTCAATGCACGGATTTATTATGGGTATTACTGATGCCTCAACTAATTGTTAGGAAGGCAGATGGTAGCCTGCTGTTTGACACCAGCAGGATTACCTATGGATTGGTTAAAAGCGGTTACCTTGCGTATAGCTCATCGTGGACACGCAGAACAATTGCTTCTGCTCAACTTGACCCTAATGATGGCGCGAACTGGACGGCCTCCACGCAGGTGAACGATCCCGCTAGATATGACCAGATGTGGAGCTTCACAGTCACCAATGCCCGTTCACCGATTGTATTCATTGTTGGTTCTGGCGTCTTGAATGGAAGCACTACCTCTGGAACAAGTATAACCTTCCACTATTCGAACGCTAGTGCGGACACCAAGTTTTACTGCTTTGACTTGATGGCAGATATTTTTGCAGGATCACCCTACCTGAAGACGTATAATTCAGCCGGTGTGCTCACATTCAATTCACTACAACCACCATTGAATATCGCGGGGGTTTACACGCCGCCGCCACCAACAGCACCTACTGGTGTGTATGGTGCACAAGCTGCTTACACTGGAGGATATCCACTGTCGCGGACGAACACCAACGACAACTATACCGTGAAGAGGGATTACCGTTTCGATGTCGCGCTAACAGCAGGTGTGGAATATGCAGTATTCTTGCCTTGGTCAAGAGGTGGTGCTTGCAATGACACACAGCCTGCCGCCCCATGCATGTACGGCGTTGGTGAAGGTGCGTTCGGTAGAGTTGGTGGTATCTCATTTATGTTCGGTGCGTTCGGTGGGACAACTATAACGATTGGTACAGCGCCACGACCTGGTGGGTGGTACAACATCCCAACAGATCGATATCCAACAGCGCTCTATATCATAACTACAAGTCTCCCATTTCCATTTAACTAAGGGGAAATGAAACATGGCAAAACAAACTATTAACTTGGGCGCCGCGCCTACGGGCGCGGGAGGGGATACGCCACGCAGTGCCTTTACCAAGGCACAGGCAAACTTTGATGAGCTGTATGCCGTACTGGGAGGGGCAGCAACGCCCGCCACCGCGAGGGCTGGTCTTGGCTTAGGTTCAGCAGCCGTCGCGGGAATAGTCGGTACTGTTTCTCAATCTGGTGGCATCCCTACAGGGGATATTATTCAAACGATTACGAACGCCAACGGCACCGCTATTAAATTCGCTGACGGAACGATGATCTGTCGGAATACAATCGATTGCGGTTCTGTCCCAATCAGTAACGTTGCGGGTAGCTTGTTTGCCTCGGCGTCACAGTCGGCGAAGGGTTTTGCTGCAACCTTCTCGGCATTCCCAACTTGCCATATCAATCTCATTTCCAGCGCTGCCACCGCGTATGCCGGGACTGTCGCTCTGCCATCTGTTTCCGCATCGCAGGCGTTTTATGTGCTAGCACCGGCGGCTGCCAGCCAGAATATAACTGCAGTCATTACTGCAATCGGAAGGTGGTACTAATGCGAATCAAACTTTCACCCAATGATTTTTCTGATGATCGAGCGCTGGAGCTGATCAAGTTTGGTGACACGCTTACCGTCAATGGAGAGGCTTTTGATTTCTCGCCGATCGGCGACGGCGACATGCTTCCGTCGGCGGCGATCAATTCGCCGTGGTTTCTTGGGGAGGTCGAAAGGGTCGACGGGGAGCTGACTGTTACCGTCTGGTTGCCAAATCCGTGGAATGCCAGCCCTGAACAGCGATTCCCCAAAGACCTGGTGAACGTGCCTGATGGGGTGGTGCTGCTTCCGCTACCACTGCCCATCACCGACGAACAGCAAGCGGAGCGCGAGGCGCTGATTCAACAGCTCATGATTCAGCAGGGAGTGGTCCAATGAGCAATATCGACTGGAACAAGCTGGTCACCAAGGCCATGAAAGACGCTGCAGCCCTGGCAGCGCACCTCGCCCTGATGAGAACCGAACTGGCGGCAAAAAATGCGCGGGCAGTGTCGCAGATTGCCCGTATTGAAGATCGCATCGACACGATTGGTTACGGCGTCGACGCCGGCGTAGCGACTGAAGAGGACGAGGCTGAGCAAGCATCGCTCATTGTCACGCTCAAGGCCTGGAAAACCTACAAGTTCGCATTGGGCAAAGTGACGACGCAGCCGACCTGGCACGCCGCTCCGTTGTGGCCTGCCGAGCCTCCAATCCCCGTAATTGCTGCAAACCCTGAAACCAATACCGCCGAAACGATGTAACGCGCGCATCTTGCACAACGCACCCGCCATCGAGCGGGATTTTTTTTGCCTGGAGAAAAGTGATGACCGTATCCGAGAAAGACCGCGACATCCTCGCCCGCACGTTGTGGGGCGAGGCCCGCGGCGAATCCCTGGCCGGCCAAATCGCAGTGGCCTGGACCATCTGCAACCGCGTGAACGACGGCAAGGCCAAGTCGTGGTGGGGGGAGGGTTATGCCGGTGTGTGCCAGAAGCCTTGCCAGTTCAGTTGCTGGAACAAGAACGATCCGAACTATCCGTTTCTGAGTGGCGCGAAGCCGATCCCGGCCGCTGAGTTCGTGATGTGCCGACTCGCTGCGGAGCAGGTCATCGGCGGGCTCAAGCCTGGCTGTTGAGAGTGATGGAGCTTGGGCATTCTCGGAATTTGTACCGCCACCGCCAACTGACGCTCAGTTAAAAGCAGAGGTACTGGCCCAACGAGACGCTTACATAATGGCGGCCAATGAAGCCACTATGGGAATGGCTGACGCCTATATTGCTGGGATTCTAAACGAGGCCGACACGGCAAGATTCAAATTGTTTGCAGCGTATAAACTCGCATTGAGCAAAATTGGACAGCAGTCCGGGTTTCCGGCCACCATAAGCTGGCCGGAGATCCCTGGTTATTGAATCAGTCCTGAATCAATTATTTTCTTTGCTACGACCTTGGCGCCCTCAGTTGTCAAATGACCGTAATCCCAAGTCGTTAGATTAGAGAGCGTCTCTCCTGTATACGTAATACATCCGTCGCTATCGCAAAGTGCATCATAAACTGGAATAAGTGATGCTTTAGTTTGAGGGATGAATTCTTTGAACTGATCGTCAATGGTCTTTGTCGTAGGATTCAACCCCTCTGACATTCTGCGAGGGATGCGGTGAATAAAGTCGCTCTTCCAAGCGTTGAAAACGAGATTTGGTAGTGGGAGCGTCCATTCTGGCGATGGGCCAAGAACGATTATATTTTTTACTCCGGCTTCCGATATCGCCTCAATTGTATGGAGCAGCTTTTTCTGGGCATCGGATCCGGTGGGCCAATCCACCCCGTAACGGCCCCAAGCGCCGAACAATATTACGGTGCTAGGATGCGAGTCTTTAAGTCTAGAAAGTACGTAATTATTGCTGTCCGTGCATACCGGGCCAGCGAAATCAAGTATAGGGGGGCAGGAGCTTCTTGTCGCTTGTAGTAGGGTAGCGCGCCGATCAACAACCGATGCTAATCCTGGATATAGTCTCGCGGCGTGTGAATCACCCCAGATGAGTATTCTTTCACTTCCACTGCTGTCACCAGCGTCCAAGCATTTTGGGGCGAAACCGTTATATGGTGCAGTAATCGATATCCAGCATTCAGGGTTGCGCGCATCCTTTAAGAATTCATATTTGAAATCTGCAATTTCTTTTATTTCAGTAGGAAATCTAGATGGTATTCCATCCAGCTTTAATGTTGCTAAGCCTGCGGCAGCTATTCCTGCCATTGCTAAAGACAGAATTGCTGCTGTTTTTCGAGGATTGGTTCTGCGCCGAATAAACTTCTCGACGTAACGATATGTGATCCATGCTAATAGGATGCTGGCAGCGACCGCGAGTCCTCTCGCCAACACGCTCGGTGGCTCGTTGTTCAAGATCCTTTGGAACGTTAAAAGCGGCCAGTGCCAGAGGTATAGCGGAAAGCTGATAAGACCAAACCAGACGAGCGGTCTGCGGGACAGTATGGTCCTGTTGAACCAGGCAAACGGACCTGCAGAGATGATCAGGGCCGCACCAACGGTCGGTAGTAGAGCCCACCATCCCGGAAACTGATTGCTCTTTGTGGTCAGAGCAAAGGCTGCGGCAAGGAGTGTCAAGCCGGCCAACGATTGGATATTTCGAACTACCGGACCGGTAGATTCTCTCCAAGCGGGGAAAATCTGTTGCTTGTGCATTATTATGTAGGCAAGGAATGAGCCTACCAACAGCTCCCAAAATCGGGTTTGTGGCGAATAGAACGTCGCCACAGGATCGGCGTGTACGCTCATGATGTTGAGCGCAAACGAAGTACCTCCGACCAGAAGAATCAAGATCAGTGCGTTAAGTCTGGCTTTCCAAGCCGCCCAGACTATCAGGGGCCAGATTAGGTAGAACTGTTCCTCGATGCCGAGCGACCACAGGTGCAAGAGCAGTTTGGTTTCAGCGCTATTGTCGAAGTAGCCCGCCTCACCCAGCAACACGAAGTTCGATACAAACGCGGCACCACCGGCA
This sequence comes from Pseudomonas sp. GL-RE-26, assembly GCF_019956275.1. Lineage (NCBI taxonomy): Bacteria > Pseudomonadati > Pseudomonadota > Gammaproteobacteria > Pseudomonadales > Pseudomonadaceae > Pseudomonas > Pseudomonas sp. GL-RE-26. Next base: position 112,871 of record NZ_JAHBDI010000007.1, on the reverse strand, counting down.
ATGTATTTGCCTAACTGAGTGTATTCGTCAGCGAGCAGGCTGAACCATCCAAACGACCATGTGACCGCCAACATGAGCAAGAGCGCGGGGAAAATTCGGTTAACACGGCGGCAGTAGAAATCCACGAAGCTGAAGCTGTTTTTTTCAAGGCTACCAAAGATGATGCTGGAAATCAGGAAGCCGGAGATAACGAAAAACACGTCTACGCCAACGAACCCACCTTGAATCAGGGACGGGAAGGCGTGGAACGCAACCACAGACAGAACCGCGATTGCGCGCAGCCCGTCGATGTCAGGGCGGTACTTGGGGTGGCTGAGTTGTTTTTCGATCGCCGGCACCGGCGCTTCAGATAAGGCAGTCATTTTTGATGCGTGGTCCGTTTGATTAAAACGCCGTGCTTGGGCGGCGAGCATCGTACCAGCACCACAAACCATTCCCGCCATCGAGCGGGATTTTTTTTGCCTGGAGAAAAGTGATGCCGATCACCCAGCAGCAGCTGCTGCAGATCCTCCCGAGCGCCGGCCCAGTTGCCGGCGTTTTTGTGTCCGCGCTAAACGACGCGATGGCGCGGTTCAAGATCGAAGGCCGGCTGCGCGTCGCCGCGTTCCTGGCTCAGGTCGGGCATGAGTCCGGCCAGCTGCGCACCTTGGTCGAGAATTTGAATTACAGCGCCGAGGGCTTGATCAGGACTTGGCCGAAGCGGTTCAACCTGCTGACGGCAACCTCAGTTGCCCGCAAGCCCGAGCAGATCGCGAACATCGTCTACGCCTCACGGCTGGGCAACGGGCCTGCTGTTACGGGTGACGGCTGGCGGTACCGGGGCAGGGGGCTGATTCAGGTCACCGGCTGGGTCAACTATCAGGCATGCGGCTCGGCCCTGAGCCTGGACCTGCTGACCAAACCCGAACTGCTGGAGCAACCGGCCTATGCCGCGCTGTCTGCCGCGTGGTTCTGGTCGAGCAATGGCTTGAATGAACTGGCGGATGCAGGCCAGTTTGAAGCGATCACCCGGCGTATCAATGGCGGGCTGAATGGTTTGCAGGATCGCCTGGAGATATGGGCGCGGGCGCGGGCGGTGTTGGTGAGATGCCCTTGACTTTCACTACTCCTTGCCGTTGTGCTCGCCTGCAGCGACAACCGTTCAATAGCTAAGGCGGTTCAGAGATTGGAGGGGCCATCTACGGTCCCTTTTCTTCACTACGGCACCTCTCACCCAACTCCACCCCCGTGCGTACTTGCATCGCACATGACCACCCAAATGCGCTGCAACTAACCAGGCAGTTTAATTCGTGGTGAGCAATTTTTTAATCCGGCAGACCAAACTCTTACCTCAAAGGCGACAAGTCTCGGGGTAAGTGAACCAGCTCGAAGAAAAAATCTCAACCAAGGATCTGGGTACATTTGCTGCCGGCATTCCACATATCATCCGTGCTACAGTCACCCCAACACTAAAGGGAGCCACAACCATGTACCTACTAATTTTTCTAGCAATAAGCGTGGCTCTAGCGATACCAACCTTTGGTGTCTCGCTGCTATTTTTCTTCTTTGTTAAAAACTGGTTTGACAACAAAGCTATGAGCTCACTGCTGGGCGTAGCCGTTACGGCGATGCGCGAAGAAGTAAGCCAAGAGCGATATCACATAAATCGGGCTGCCATTCATAAAGTGTTCACACGATTTTCCGATGCACCCCCAGCGGTTAAAAGTTTAAGCAATGGAGGGGCTACGCTTTATTGGGGGGTATTGCGGCACCCGATGATCAATAGTAATCAGAGTTTTTCCGTTCGATTTGGATACATTCCGCGAGCGGGTACGAGAAACACTGTATTCATAAAGGCGGCGCCGGGCATAGATCCGGACACTTTAAGCGCTCATGATCTTGAAGCTATCCTTGTCAGCGACCCAAAAAAATTGACATTTAATTATCCGGGGCTCGGCTGCGACGACGTCTTCAAAGAATTAATTATAAAGTCCTCAAGAAGTGATATTTCCAGCTGCGAGTGCCCGAACCTACAGTACGGTGCGTTTGTTGACTTTGTGATAAAGCAAGAAGCCTCCATAGAATATTTCGCTAACCACAAAGGTATAAATGCGTGGTTTGGCATTAATGATGTGGCATATTACGTTGGTGTGCTCACACTCGACGCTAGCAAAAAAGACCTCAGCGGTATCTCAATTTCCGCGCATGTGGTTGAAATAAAAGACATAGATGAATATGATTTTGAGCGTGAACTAGATAGTTTAGATAAGGACTTTGGCACACCCTTCTGAAGGGATCTAGTCTAAGTGGCGATAAGGGGCGGGGTAGTGCGGTGTGTGAGTCATTACTTTTCGTACAGAGTCTATCCCCCTCCATTCTGGTCCCTGCGCCCCTTGATCTACCTATCGCATTGAGTGCGGAGGCGAAATAGATCATTCGCATTCAAACGCTGAGTGTGCGCAGGTTGGTGTGACTGCACTCACTCGGGCGCCATCATCACTGCGAGGGTCATCCTGATAAATTCCTCATTCCTGTCGATAGCTTCCAGGGCACCGCGCACGTTGTCGGCGACGTCCGCCGATCCGCGCTGCTCGACCCAGTTCGACAGTTCCAGGATGGCGGCCTCCAGGGCGAGCTGGTTTTCGTTGAGCTTGTACAGTAGGGAAGGGAGCAGATCAGAGTTTGGCATCGAGAATCCTCCGTGGAGATTTCAGCGTAGCAGTGGTCAATCGTGTGGGGAGGGGGCAGTCGGCAGGACGCCGGGGAGGGGTCGAAAAAGGCTCAGTGACTTTTCGAGTGACTTTGTAAAACACGGTTGCGCACTGTTGGGCATCGTTGCAGCGAGCGCCAAGCGCGAAGCCTTGTATTTGGCGGGTTCCAGCGATCTCCGCATGCATGGGGTGCTAGGGGTCGAGTGTTCGAATCACTCCGTCCCGACCATATAATTCAAGGGGTTGCGAGATTTTATCTCGCGACCCCTTTTTATTTTTAGGCGTTTTTACCCCTACAAAAAGACTGACTTTCAGTGGAATCCTCACTGTATTCGTAGGAGTTCATGCCTTATTTGGCAGACGCTTCATGAGGACGGCCGTAAAAATTTTTACGTTTTTTTACAGTGAGTTTTGTCACTCTGAATCGCCCCGGGTTTTCTAGACACGATCCAAGCTCGCTGTGTAACGCTTTTCAAACTCTACCGGTGACAGCTGATTGTTGAAACTATGACGTCGTTTTGGATTGTAAAACATCTCGATGTAATCGAATACATCACTACGAGCATCTTGCCGCGTGGTGTAGATTTTTCTCTTGATTCGTTCCCGTTTCAGCAGCTGGAAAAACTCTCAGCTACGGCGTTGTCGTGGCAGTTACCTCGACGGCTCATGCTGGCGACCAGGTTGTTGGCCTTTAAAAAGCTGCGCCAATCAGAGCTGCTGTACTGGCTGCCCTGATCAGAGTGAACCATTACCTCCTGCTTCGGCTTACGCCTTCACACTGCTATCAGCAGTGCATCAATGGCCAAGTCGCTAGTCATTTGTGACTTCATTGACCAGCCAACGACTTGGCGTGAAATCAGATCGAGCACCACGGCCAAATACAGCCAGCCTTCATTTGACTCACCCCTGTCCCTCAGGGCGAATGGCTTTGATTTCGTCGATGGTGAATGATCTTCTTCGCATGAGCATTTTTGAGATTCCTCTGATACTTTCATCGGAGCGCTCCGACTAAATTGGCTTCGTTGTCCACGAGGACACGATTTCTTTCTAGCGGAACTCATCATGAAAAACTCAAAAATCCTCACCGCGTCGATCTTTGCCGTCAGCGCCATGGCCTCCCAGTTCGCGTCGGCCACGCCAACGACCGGCACGATCACATTCAATGGTGCGCTCATTGCCGATACCTGCATCGTCAACGGCGGTGGTAGCAACGACTTTAGCGTGACCCTGCCATCGACTCATACCTCCAGCTTGGTGGCGGCTGGAGCAACCGCTGGCGACACGCCTTTCAGCATAGAGCTGACCGGTTGCTCGCCTTCGGTTCCTGTGCGCGCATTCTTCAGTTCGGCAAGCAGCGGCATTGATGGCGCCACCGGTCGACTGAAAAATACCGGCCTGGCCACTAACGTAGAGGTGCAGTTGCTCAACAGCGCGAGCGCGCCGATTGCACTCAATGGTGCAAATGCCACCGCCCAGGGCGATACGCTGAAAACCACCAATGCAACGGGTGCTGCCACGCTGAGCTACACCGCTCGCTACTTCGCAAGCGGCGCCACTGGTGCAGGTTCGGTGAACTCCAGCGTGATGTACGAGATTGTTTACAACTAAGGCCCGCAACTGGCCAACGTTGTATCGATCCGGATGATCGCGGTTTTTGTCGCCGCGTTCATCCAGCCTTCTCAGGCAATATCAGTGACAGGTCATGAATATCAAAAGCAAATTTCACGTCGTTCTGGGTGCCAGCTTGTTGGTGCTGGGTCTGGTGGCAGGTACTGCTGCAAACGCGTCGGTGGTGATTGCTGGAACCCGGGTTATTTACAACGCACAAGAGCACGAAACCACGCTGAAAATCAGCAATAAAGGCAAGGAACCGGCACTCATTCAGGCGTGGGTGGACAAAGGAGAGGCCAATGCGGACCCTTCCGAAATCGACGTGCCTTTTACGGTGACTCCACCGTTGGCCCGCCTCGACTCTCAGAGGAACCAGACGTTGCGTATTTTCTACACGGGTGAAGCACTGCCCAAGGATAAAGAGTCGGTCTTCTGGCTCAACGTTCTGGAGGTTCCGCCCAAGCCTGCGGCAGATAAAGAGGATAAAAACTTCCTTCAGCTTGCAATCCGTTCGCGGATCAAACTGTTTTTCCGTCCTGTCGGTCTCAAAGGCAATGTCGGGGACACGCTGACCAGCATCACGTGGCGATTGATTCGGGATGCCGGTGGCGCAGCCCTTGAAGTGCGCAACCCAACCGTTTTCCACGCATCGTTCGCCAGTGTTGATGTCTCCAGTGGAGGCAAGACGGCCACGTTTGAAGACGGTGGCATGGTCGCGCCCGGCGAGACTCGCAGTTTCCCGTTGAAAGGGCAGATCACCCCGGGGGTCGATGCCAAGGTTCATTACCGCGCGATCAATGATTACGGCGGTATCACCGAGGGTGATGCAACCCTGAGCAGCGCGGCCAACCCGGCCAAGTGACAATGGACGTCGTGCAGCCACTGGCTGCTGACTGAGCCTTCCCAAGCACCCAAGGAATTGCTGAACGCTAGCAGCGTGTTGCGCTGTGACGGCTTTGCTGTTCCTGCCATTTCGGTAGTACTGCGATGCACATCCGTGTGAGTCCTCGTTTGTTCGTTCGCCAAGGCTCGATCAGCCTTCTGACGCTGTCCCTTTGCACCAGTGGCCTGGTAATGGCCGCCGAGCCTGCAAACACGGCGAAGGAAGTCCAGTTCAGCGATGACTTTCTGCGTACCGGGAAGCAGGCGATCGACACCAGCCGTTTTACCAAGGGCAACGTCGCACCGCCGGGGCAGTACCGGGTTGATTTGTACATCAACAAGAGCTGGCTGGCGAAGGTCGACATTACCCTGCGTGCGGTGGGCGAGGACAAGAGCGATGTGCAGCCGTGTTTCGACCGTGATTTGCTTGACCGTATCCACGTAGACCTCGGCAAACTCAGCCCGCAAGCCAACGCGCTCCTGGCCCAAGGAACTGCATGCGTGGCGTTGCCGGCGTTGATCCAGGACGCGACGGCGGTCTTTGACTTCGGTGAGCAAAGGCTGGATGTCAGCGTGCCTCAGGTCGCCATGAGTCGCAGTGCGCGCGGTTATGTCGACCCACAGTTCTGGGATGAGGGCGTGACGGCGGCGCGTCTTGGTTACAACGCGAACCTGTATCGCAGTGATTCAGCAGGCAAGTCATCGACACAAAGCTATGTGGGTTTGAATGGTGGCGTGAACGTGGGTGCCTGGCGGCTTCGCCATAATGGCAGCTATAGCAAGAGCCCTTATCTGGGTGGCAAGTATCAAAGTATCCAGACCAATCTACAGCGCTCGGTTGCGCCGCTCGATAGCCAGTTGGTGATCGGGCAGGCATACACCGATGGTTCCATGTTCGATAGCGTCGGTTTCCGTGGTGTGCAACTGGCGACCGACGATCGCATGCGTCCCGATTCCCAGCGCGGGTACGCTCCGATCATCCACGGTATTGCCCGCAGCAACGCCGTGGTACAGATCCGCCAGAATGGCAATCTCATCTACGAAACCAATGTTGCCCCCGGCGCTTTTGAAATCAACGATCTTTATCCCACTGGCTACGGTGGCGACCTTGAGGTTGTGGTGACCGAAGCGGATGGCAGCGTGCACATATCCAAAGTGCCTTATGCCGCACCGGTCAACTCGGTTCGCGAGGGCGTCACACGCTACAGCGTCACCAGTGGCAAGTACGACAACCCGGGCGTTGACGAAGCGCCCTGGCTGATGCAAGGCACGCTCCAGCACGGCTTTACCAACATGCTCACGGGGTATGGCGGTGTGCAGGCGGCAGACGGTTACTCGGCGGTTCTGGGTGGCATGGCGCTCAATACCAGTCTGGGCGCGTTCGGCGTGGACATCACACATGCCGCGGCTCAACTGAACAATCAGCCTGACCAGGCCGGCAGAAGCGTGCGCTTGAGCTACAGCAAACTCCTGGCACCTACCAATACCAACATTGCCGTCGCCGCCTACCGCTATTCAAGCAGTGGTTATCTCGGTTTGCAGGACGCGGTGATGATGAACGATGCCGAAGGCAAGGGTACAGCCCAGACCTGGGACACGCTGATGCGTCGTCGAGGGCAGATGCAAGTCACGGTCAATCAGAGTCTGCCAGAGGGCTACGGAAGCTTCTATGCCTCAGGTAGCAGCCAGGACTACTGGGACCGTAGCGGTCGTGATGTGCAGTACCAATTCGGCTACAGCAACAATTACAAGCAGGTCAGTTACAGCGTTTCGGCCTCGCGGCAGCTGGATGTCACCAATGCCAAATGGGACAACACCCTGATGTTGACGGTCGGTTTTGCACTCGGGTCCGGTGAGCACCAGCCGTACTCGACAACCTCCGTACAGAAGAGCTCCACCGGCAGTAGCAGCATCCAGGAAGGGGTCAGCGGCACCTTGGGCAAGGACAACAATTTCAGCTACGGGGTGAACGCCAACCGCAGCAGCAGTGATGGTGCTTCGAGCAGTACCAATGTGGGCGGCAATGCCAGCTACACCTCATCGATGGCTCGGGTCAGTGGCAGCGTCAGCCAAAGCAACAACTACAACCAGGTGGGGGCCAACGTATCTGGCGGGATCGTCGCCTACGAGGGCGGCGTGGTGTTTACGCCGAGCCTGGGAGAGACCAGTGCCATCGTGGAGGCCGACGATGCGGTCGGTGCACGCATCACCAACGCCAGCGGTTTGCGCGTAGACCCATGGGGCCATGCGGTGGTGTCGAGCCTGACGCCTTTTGCGCGCAATCAGGTGGAGATCGATCCGAAAGGCTTATCCGTCAACGTAGAGATGAAGTCAACCATGGAGCAAGTGGCGCCGACCGCAGGGGCGGTGGTCAAGCTCAAGTTTGAAACCGCCAACAGCGGTCGCGCGGTGTTCCTGCGCTTGACCACACCGCAAGGCAAGTCGCTGCCATTCGGTGCGCAAGTGTTCGCGGCAGATGGCAGCGCCGTCGGTACGGTTGCCCAGGGCGGTCGCCTCCTCGCGAGAGGCCTGAAAGCCGACAAGGGCGTGTTGAACGTCAAGTGGAGCGACGCGAGTCCGCACGCCTGTCGAGTGGATTATCAATTGCCGGCAGTGGTCAAGAGCGACGAGCCGAGCGCTGTCGCCATCAGCGCGATGTGCGAGCCCATCGCAGCAGAGGCCGACGTTGCGTTGGCTACTCAACCGAACCAGTGAAGGGGTAGATCATGCTTATGCAGACCACCGATATGAATCAGACCGCTGACAGATTGCCGAAACAGGCACTGGCTATTCGCACTCATCTTCAACGCTGGATCCTCGCGGTATTGTTGATCCTCAGTTGTGGCGTCGCACAGGCTTATCAGTGCGGGGGCGGCTATGCGCTGGACCCTAACATTCCCATTACCGCGGGCGGCGGCGTCATCACCACGTCTGCGGATGTGCCTGTCAACGGCTGGATCGGCGATTGGTCCGCGTACAGCAAAACTTACCGAAACTGGTGGTGCTATGCCTCCACGGGCGATGTGCTGCGACCGCAGCTCATGGGCACCGGGCAACTGGCTTCGCCGTCATCACTGACACTTGATGGTGTCACTTACAGTGTCTTCAAGACCGGGGTTGCCGGGCTCGGTATCGTGTTTCAGTGGCACCCGATCTACGGGACTGCAGATACCTCGGGCAACTACACCGGTACGGTCTATGAGCCGGTCACCGATGTGCCATTGACCAACGCGTATAACAATTCGGCGCCGGCCTGGAACTTCTCCCTGGCGTATCAACCAACGGATATCGGTATTGCCATCAGTGCGCGCTACGTCAAGATCGGCACCATCGCTGCGGGAAGCACCCTCGTGGCGCAAGGTGGTGTGACCATTGGCACCGCTACGATCCAATACAACGGGGCCGTATTCGGTACTAACAACATTGTATTGACTCAACTCAAATCCACGTTTCCAGTACTCGGTTGTACACCCACGACCAGCGTGCCCGTGAACATGGGCATTCATGCAGCGTCGGAGTTTAAGGGAATCGGCAGCATTACCGGAAAACACAGCTTCACCCTCCCGTTGACCGGTTGTCCGGCGGGCATGGGCGCGATCATGTTCTCATTGCACCCGGTCAGTGGCAGCGTCGGGGCGAGCACGAATGGTGTCGCACAGTTGACCCCGGGGACGGGTGTGGCCACTGGCATCGGGTTGCAAATCACGACGACGGGAACGGGGACGGTGGTGGGGTTTGACGTGAACACACGCTTTGCCGGTTATACCGGTATGGCTGGCAATTATCAGATCGGGCTGGACGCGGCCTACTACCAGACACAGGCCAGTGTCACTGCGGGAAGTGCCAATTCACTGATCGAATTCACCATCCAGTATCAATAGAGGGTGCAGGCTCGGGCCTGCCTTGGGTGGTGGCGCCACCCAGATTGCGAACTGTCTCATTTTTACCCGTCAGACCACAGCTTAGGCTGGGGGGAATGTTGATCTTGCATGCATGACACTGATACGGCACATGCGGGAATTCTTAACCAGTAACGGGTACCCAGAAGGTGCAATGAATGAGTCAGGACAATGTAACAAACATCTTGCATAGGGCAGAGTCGACCTCCGTGCTTTTGGTCGAAGATCATGTTTTCCAGCGTGAGTACGTGGCGCAACAACTGCGCACAGACATCGGTGTTGAGGTGGAGTGTGCTTCGAATGGTATTCAGGCATTGGAGATGTTGAGGGTCAAGCGCTACGACCTGGTTATCTGCGATCTGGCCATGCCCGACATGGACGGGATTGTGTTTATCAAACGCCTGGCGGAACTGAACGAAAAGCCTGACCTCGTCGTGCTTTCGTCGCAACCGGCTTCGCTTATTCAGTTGGTAGAGCGTCTGGCGACCTCATTGGGCTTCCGGCAATTGAGTGCGTTGAGCAAACCGCTCAATACGGGCGAGCTCAGTGCGGCCATGCGTCGTTTCGATAGCACGCGTAGCCCGTTGGAAGTGGTTTCGCATGACAGTGCGTCATCACCAATGTCCGCTGACGCTGTCGATGTGCTGGAAGGGTTGATCGGCAAGCAGTTCACCGCGTGGTATCAGCCGCAACATGATATTGAGACTTCCAGGATCGTTGGAGTCGAGGTGCTTGCGCGCTGGAATCATCCTTCGAGAGGCATTTTGTTGCCTTCGGTATTTTTGAGCACGATCATCTCGTCGGGCTGGATCAATCACCTGAACTCGATGCTGTTGGAGAAAGCACTGAGGGCCCAGGCTGCGTGGCGCAAGATGGGGTGGCCGCTGACCTTGTCGTTTAACATTCCGGTTTCACTCCTTTCAGAGGAGTCGCTTCCTGAGCGTTTGCTGGCTATTGTCGAGCGCTGTGGAGGCGACCCGGGGACACTGATGCTGGAGTTGACCGAGACGACCGAGACCGACGACTACAGTGATTACCTGGCGGGGGCTGCACGGCTCAAGTTAAAGGGTTTCAAATTATCCATTGACGATTACGGGACAGGTTATTCGTCGTTGTTGAATTTGATGTCGGTTCCCTTCGATGAAATCAAGATCGATCGTGTTTTTGTTCATGGTGCACATAAAAGCCCTGTGGCTCAGGTCGCGCTTGAAAGTAGCATTTCCCTGGCCAAGCAGCTAAATATAAAAGTGGTTGCAGAGGGCGTGGAAGATGCTCGGGACTTGACGTTACTTAAAAAACTGGGTTGCAGTACCGTGCAAGGCTACCTATTCAGCAAACCCATGGCGGAGTCTGCATTGGAGCAGCTATTGCTTGGGTGAGGCTGTGTCGAAAGCAGGCTGTTTGTTATTTGGCCGATTATAAGAATCCTCTCATATAAGGCGATTGGTGTGACGGATAGTATTTCGTCATGACCAAGCATACGCATACTCAATGTCTTTCGAATAATTGGATTCTAGATCCAGAATTTGCTTATAAACTGATTGGTTGCTTGTCTATTGCATTTGTACTCGGTGTGCTGGGTGCTGTCGCGATGTACTTTTATGCATCCGTGATGTCCGAAACATCAGAGTATCGTAAGAATTTTAACAATGGTTACACCCAAAGCCGAGACTTCTTTGAAAAAAACGAGATGCTGCTTGCAGGAATGATTAAGGGAGTCGATTTTGTACCCGGTTCGGCTGCTCCCGCTTCAGCCTCGGAAAGAAAGAGTTTCTATTTGGAGTCCCTTTCAGCGCTTGATGGTCGCAAGGGCATTTTGAACCTGTCTGCGCAGATGCGTCAGGAACTTCGTGAGTCGAATGTCAATATCATTTATATGGACAGGGCAGCGGGTGTGGCACGTTATGTATTAAACTCTGGCACAAACAGGGGCAATAAGTTAAAGGAAGTGTTTGAACAGTTGCAGGGTGTTGACTGGGCCAAGAATGTGGGCAGTGGGTTGCAGGTCTTTCAGTTAGGGACTGGCAGCGAGAAAAAATCATATATATTTGAATCGTTTTCGCCTCGATTGATGCCCAATGCCTGGCTTGGATTAGAGATCCCTCATGCGCGAGTTCAGGAATCAATAATGAGCGAAATGACCGCGGCGCCGGAGTTGGGTGTCAAATACCTTATTCTGGATAAAGGCGGGCGAGTCGTGAGTGGTGTTCCAGAACCGGATCCGGGCAAGCGTGGTAGTAGTGATTTTTTGAATGCGCTGAGTAGTAAGGGTGATGGGTTTGAGAGTTATGGTGCCCCTGTATTTAAACTGTCCCTGAAGAAAGAATTGGGCGGCGGTCAGCGCTGGATTGTTTATTATGCAAGCTATGATGATGTGTTATGGCGGATGCGTTATTCGGTGGTGTTTGGTTGTTTGGTTTTTTTAGCCTCGGTCGTGTCGGCCTATATTATCATGCGGTATGTGAGACGTGCGGTTTTTCTTCCTGCGCAAGAGCAGGCAGTGCAACTCCTGGAGAGAGAAGAATTTAATCGTACGATGCTGAAGTTGGCCCCGGTGGGTATTTGTGTGTTCAGTCGGAAAAGTGGGGAATTATTGGTTCAGAGTGAAAAAGCCAAGGCCATGCTTGCATCGTATGTTGAAATGGGTGGGTGCCGTGCAACCCTGCGCGACTTCTTCATGAGCATACAGTTTACAGACGGTGAAGTTCCCTACCGTACGGGAGTGACCACCTTCACCACCAATGAAAATACACCTCGGTACATTCATGTTTCGTTGGCGGAGTTGCAATATAACGAGCAGCCTGTTCTGTTTTGTTCGTTTGTCGATGACAGCGAGCGCAGGAATGCAGAGTTAATGCTGGCCTCTGCGAAAGAAGCCGCCGACGAGGCAAATGCGGCCAAATCCACGTTCCTGGCGATGATGAGTCATGAAATTCGCACCCCGCTGTACGGCGTACTGGGCACGCTGGAGCTGCTGGCAAACACTACGTTGCTACCGCCTCAGCGGGGCTATCTGAACACCATCGAGCACTCCTCCAGTAACCTGTTGCACATCATCGATGACATTCTGGATTTCTCCAAGATTGAGGCAAGTCAGCTCGCATTGGAGTCAGGGCAATTCAACCTGATTGAACTGGCACAAGACGTGGCCAGAAGTTTTGTATCGCTGGCGCGAAAAAAAGGCGTGGAACTCTACTGTTGTCCGCAACCGGATCTACCTCTGCTGCTCGGTGATCGCAATCGTCTGCAGCAAGTGCTGAATAACCTGTTGAGTAACGCGGTGAAGTTCACCGACAGCGGCAAGATCGTCATTCGAATCGGTGGCACTGAAAATGCCGCTGGCCGGTTCGATATACGGATACAGGTTTCGGACTCGGGCATTGGCATCCGTAAAGCGTCGCAGGCCAATCTGTTTGAACCGTTTACTCAGGCTGACAATTCGACGGCACGGCGTTTTGGCGGTACAGGGTTGGGGCTATCGATTTGCCGCAAACTTACGGAGTTGATGGGCGGAAAAATCGAACTGGTCAGCGAGTTGGGCCTGGGTAGCAGCTTTATCGTATTGCTTGAACTACCCATCGCCGGGAAGCTGAAACCGATCAGTCTGGCGGGGCTACCGACCGTCCAGGTGTTTGCCGGCGCCAATGAGCAGCGTGAAACGTTACTCGCGTTAGTCGAACATGCAGGCGGTCAGGCGTTGCCCCTGCCGGAAACGCTACCCGCGTCAGTACACAATGACTTGCTGTTGGTTGCCTGGTCGCACCGGCCAGAAATGACATTCGGCAACAGGTTTGCAGGCATCGTTTGGCTTGACCCGCAAGGTTCGCCAACACCTGAGTGGCGCGAAGACGGTTGGCATGTGAGCAGCCTGAGCCAGCAGGGCATTCTGCAAGCCTTGCAACTGGCTGAGGGGAACGACCCATTGGGAGGCAGTACATCACTTGTCTTTGCGCCCACGGTACTCAAGGCGTTGCACGTGTTGGCCGTTGAAGATCATCCCATCAACCAGTTAGTACTGACCGAACAACTGCAGCAACTGGGCTGTCAGGTAACAATGGCTTCGGATGGTCGTGAAGCCTTGCAACGCTGGCAGCATGGTGAATCCTTCGATGTGGTCTTAACTGACGTGAACATGCCAGAGCTGGATGGTTACCAATTGACCCGGCGACTACGCGCAGAGGGAATCAAAGTGCCTATCGTCGGGGTGACCGCCAATGCCCAGGCCGATGAAGGAGAGCGCTGTTTTCAGGCCGGTATGGATGGCTACCTGGCCAAACCCGTTTCTCTGGCTGGACTCAAGCGGGAGCTTCTGCGAATTGGAGGGCTGTGCTAGCAGGTGAGTCGCGAGAAACAACAGAAAAATGTTGTCCGCGCCAAGAATTTTGAGCAGCGTGTGATCTGGTCACACTCATTGAGGAGGGCGCAGTGGAAAAGCGGCAAATTCAGCGTTCTGAACTGTTGCCAGGCTGCGCAACCGCGCTGGCATCGTTAGTACTGTGTGCTCTGTTCGTTTTTTATCTCCACGGCGTTTTTCTCCACGCGGTTGGCCAATACGACAGATGGAGTCGTGAGCACGCCAGAGCTCTGTTTTTACGTGCAGATGCAGAAGAACTTTTTGTCGAGAGTACTGCACGGATACTTCAGTCGGATGTGCTGGTGAGAAGTGATGCTTCCAGGCTGGATAGCCTGGCTGAACTACCTGTGATTACTAACAGCGGCGTTGAAGGGATAAATGATAGTGGGAGGGGCATCATACTCCGGGGAGGGGGAAAAAGCCCAAAGGGAACGGAGTATGAGTTTTTTCGGCAAGCGAAGATCCTTTCCAATATGGGCGGTGTATTTGCGCAGGAAAAATATAAAGACAGACGGCGATTGCTGATCTCCGCAGAAGACGCGTTGCTTTTCAATTCATTTGACACTGCCGAGGACTGGAAAAACGGCTCCCGTCAGAGCTCGATTGAGCTTGGCGATTATATTGAGGAAGTCAGAGCCCCGATTTTTCATGACGACGCTGATTTAGCCGGCAGTGCGGGGGTTAATAAAGGGAGTGTCTGGACGGCCGCACATGCCAGTGTCGTTGATGGTACTCAGGTTATTACGTGCTATGTGCCCATCTATGATCAACATGGAAGGCTTGCATCGTATTTGATGGGTGAGGTTGCGATATCAGCGTTAGAAGGACGGGAGTGGTTACAGCAATATGGCATGAGCCTGGCGTTGTTCGACTCCAAAGAAAGACTGGTTGTCGCAGATGCTGCCCTGGAAGGGACTCGTGCCTTGAGGACTCATCAGCGGGCAGTGCAGGATAGCTCCGGTTTTAACTTCGAAATTGACGGAACCTGGCTGCTGATTTTTGTTGAAGCCCCACAAGTACATTGGCGTGTTGTTTATGGCGTTCCTTTAACCAAGGTGCTTTTAACCCATTGGCTAGCGATTGTTTTTTCGTCATGTGTGCTGGTGTTAGGGCTAGCGGGTACCGTTTGGATAGCAAGAAGCATTCGGCGTCGTATGCATACTTCGGCACAGCAAAAAGCAACGAAAGTGTTTGAAGGGCGTAATCTGGTCCAGACAGTGATGGACCACTCTCTGGTGGGGTTGTGCTTATTGCGCATGAGCGATGGCGAAGTATTGATTCAGAATGAGCAGTCTCGGGAACTGATAACAGTCGACGTTGAGCACGATGGACGGCGTTGGGGATTGCGCGAGTATTTTTTGATGATGTCAGACAAGGAAATGCCTGAAACCGGGCCCCTTGAAATTGATGCACAGACGCCAGACACCGGGGAGCGCATGCGTGTTTTGGCCCACTTGGTCAAGGTTAATTATTACGATGAGCCTGCGCTTTTTTGTTCGTTTGGCGATGACAATGAGCGCAGGAATGCAGAGTTGATACTGGTCTCGGCCAAAGCATCTGCCGACGAGGCAAATGCGGCCAAATCCACGTTCCTGGCGATGATGAGTCATGAAATTCGCACCCCGCTGTACGGCGTACTGGGCACACTGGAACTGCTGGCAAACACTACGTTGCTACAACAGCAGCGGGGCTATCTGAACACCATTGAGCATTCCTCCAGTAACCTGCTGAATATCATTGATGACATTCTGGATTTCTCCAGGATTGAAGCGAACCAGCTGACCCTGGAGTCCGAACCGTTCAATCTTGTTGAGTTGGCTGAGGGCGTGGCGAGGAGCTTCGTATCGCTGGCGCAAAAAAAAGGCGTGGAACTGTACTGCTGCCTGCAACCGGATCTGCCTCTGCTCGCTGGGGATCGCAACCGTCTGCAGCAAGTGCTGAGTAATCTGTTGAGTAACGCGGTGAAGTTCACTGACAGCGGCAAGATCGTCATTCGAATCGGTGGCACTGAAAATGCCGCTGGCCGGTTCGATATACGGATACAGGTTTCGGACTCGGGCATTGGCATCCGTAAAGCGTCGCAGGCCAATCTGTTTGAACCGTTTACTCAGGCTGACAATTCGACGGCACGGCGTTTTGGCGGTACAGGGTTGGGGCTATCGATTTGCCGCAAACTTACGGAGTTGATGGGCGGAAAAATCGAACTGGTCAGCGAGTTGGGCCTGGGTAGCAGCTTTATCGTATTGCTTGAACTACCCATCGCCGGGAAGCTGAAACCGATCAGTCTGGCGGGGCTACCGACCGTCCAGGTGTTTGCCGGCGCCAATGAGCAGCGTGAAACGTTACTCGCGTTAGTCGAACATGCAGGCGGTCAGGCGTTGCCCCTGCCGGAAACGCTACCCGCGTCAGTACACAATGACTTGCTGTTGGTTGCCTGGTCGCACCGGCCAGAAATGACATTCGGCAACAGGTTTGCAGGCATCGTCTGGCTTGACCCGCAAGGTTCGCCAACACCTGAGTGGCGCGAAGACGGTTGGCATGTGAGCAGCCTGAGCCAGCAGGGCATTCTGCAAGCCTTGCAACTGGCTGACGAGAACGAACCGGACGGGCTCGGGACATCGGCTGTCATTGTGCCCTCGGTGCTCAAGACGTTGCACGTGTTGGCGGTTGAAGATCATCCCATCAACCAGTTAGTACTGACCGAACAACTGCAGCAACTGGGCTGTCAGGTAACAATGGCTTCGGATGGTCGTGAAGCCTTGCAACGCTGGCAACGTGGAGAGCACTTCGACATGGTGGTGACGGATGTGAACATGCCAGAACTGGATGGTTACCAGTTGACCCGCCGATTACGGGCAGAGGGGATCAAAGTGCCTATCGTCGGGGTAACCGCCAATGCCCAGGCAGAGGAAGGAGAGCGCTGCGTGCAGGCCGGCATGGACGGTTATCTGGCCAAACCCGTTTCTCTTGCGCGACTACGAGAGGCATTGCAGGCAGTGGGTGTTTCTGTTGCGGGTGTCTCAAAGGTCAATGTGATTGCAAAGCTGGACGAAATTAATCCGGCGATGCGCGATTTGTTTGTTTCGACAACGAGGCACGATTGGGCGGCCATGATGAACTCGTTGTCAGAGGGTAATGCTACGGCAGTCACTCAGTATGCACATCGACTCAAAGGTGCACTTGTGACGATCGGTGCAATGGACGCAGCGGATTTTTGCTCGCACCTTGAAGAGATCGCCGCTTCTGGCCACCTGTCCAGAATTGACGAGTGCCTGAGTAGTTTGAAGGAATATTTGGATCCTATATTGGAGGCGTCATCATGACCCTTAAGGTGGTTCTGGCAGACGATCATCCGATTGTTTTGTTCGGGGTTCGTATGGCTCTTGAAAGAGAGCCCGGAATTGAGATCTGCGGGGAGGCGCAAGACTCGACTGCACTGGTCGAGCTGATGGATAAAGTAAAACCCCATGTGCTGATCAGTGATTTCTACATGCCTGGCGGTAAACATGGGGACGGCTTGACACTGGTTTCGTTTGTCAAACGACGCTATCCGGACGTCAAGCTGATCATTCTCACTATGTTGACCAATCCATCATTACTGGAAAATATCGTCAATGCCGGCACGGATGGTGTTCTGCTCAAAAGTGGAGGGCACGATAACCTGGTTGATGCGATTCGGGCTGTTGTCCAAGGCAAAAAGTACATCGATGCTGCAGTCAAGGCCATGCTCAATGATGCCAAGGCCAATAACTTGAACTCGCGTGGAGACCCAGGGCAAAAGGTGCTATCGAGTAAAGAGTCGGAGGTCATGCGACTGTTCGTGGGCGGGCACACGGTTTCTGAAATAGCCAATATGCTCAATCGGAGCGTGAAGACCATCAGTCATCAGAAAATATCAGCTCAGCAAAAGCTGGGGATCGCCAATGACAAGGAGCTGTACGAATACGCGTTACGAAACGGCCTGCTTTGACAGGCATCGTTCCACTGATCCTGAGTCAGGCCGTCGTTTTGACTTTATGATTGCCCGCAACGCTGCAGGGCATTATCCGTGACGTACTCTGTTTTCAGAGTCTGCGCATGCGCAACTCTTCGATCATTTTCAGGCAATGACTCTCCCCCGGTGACACATCGCCGACGCGGCGACTGAGGATGATCGGCGAAGCGGCGTTGGTTTCCAGCACCGGGGTGAACCCGATGTCGTCGCGGTGCAGCAACTCCACCGTGGCCGGTACCAGCGTGACACCAATGTCGGCGTCCACCAGGCCTATGGCTGTCTGCAGTTCGTTGGTCCATTGCGTCACCTTGATGCTCATGCCGTAGAACTCGAAAAAGTTGATAACCATGGTGTTAGGTAGGGAGGTACGCCAGAGCTCCGGCTCAGATGTATTCCAACGTTACAATCATGGCACGGGGGGATTGTGCGGCCAGTGGCAAGGAGATCACTGCCTGCGAGTGAACTACACGCATTTTGGCCGATGCGCTTGTAGTGCCAGGAGTACTCAAGGAGGCCCTGACAGGGTTATCGCAGTCAGAAAGATGAACTTGCACAAACTGTCGTTCATTTAGTGTCGTTTGAGTGTCTATGCTGACCTTGCAAGGTGGGGCATAAAGTCCTCCCGAAAATTGAATGCTGCCATCGGTTGCCTGAACAGAGGCGAGCATTGAGAAACCAAGAACGAAGGCTAAACAAGTCAGCTGATGGGTTGATTTTGTCATCGTGTTACCCCTCATGTTGTAACTGCTCGTAAAACGTGTAAGTACATCCTGCTTAGCGGCAGATCCACGAACAACTTGAGTTCAGGCACTGGGGGCTCGCTGGTGCTGCAAAATGCATTCATCCCGTTAAACGTGCTGGCCCCGTGAGCTCACTACTTTTTCAGCGTAGCTAACACCCCACCGATACCGGTAGAAAAAACTGACCGACACACCGTCCTTACGCACTGAGATTCGACCGGCGAGACTGCCATCCTCCCTGAGGATGCGGCCGGCATCATTGGCGGTCAGCGACTCGAGTTCCTTGATGGTGCTTTTGGCCATAAAATGGACTCCCCCTACTTTTCCCCCCACAAAAACGCCGGCTCTTGATGGACGTTACTGGACTCTCGTAGAGCAGAACACCGCTGGAGCTCAAGTAAATACTAGCTTGGAAAAATCCAGAGTAAATTTTTGGAAGCTTTCAAGAAGTATGAAAAAGGAGATGGGGTGCTAGGGGTCGAGTGTTCGAATCACTCCGTCCCGACCATATTTACTGAGTAAAATCAGATACTTAAGTCGATCAGACAGATCGGCTTTTTTGTGCCTGCGCAAAACTACCCGGTGATTTCGCTGATATTCAGGTCCGGAACTGCCTCGGACCAGATGATTTTCTCGTGGTCCCGCTGGTAGTTCTTGGTCATGCCTTCGCTCGCATGGCCTGCGATTTTCTGCCCGTCCTTTCCGGCTTTCTTATACAGGTGCAGCGATAGTGCTCGCACTTCGTGGAAGCCCGGCATCTCTTCTTCCTTCCATCCTGCGTAGCAGTTTGCCGCCTCCCTGGCGTCCTTGAATGCTCGCGTCAAATACCGCTCTTCAATCTTCGTCCAGTGGTCCTTGTGCTGCGCCTGTTTCTGTTTCCGGCGTTCGGGCTTGCGATGCACCAGGTATGGCGAGGCTATGTCGTCACGGCATTGGCTGATTACAGCCTGTAGCTCGGGCGTCACTCGAAAGCGAATCCACGCTGCGTCACTGGCCTTGGCCGTCTTCTTCTGCACCAAGTACAGGAAGCCCTCTCGAACACCGTCGAATCGCATATCCAGGATGTCCGTCCGGCGCTGGGCAGTGATGAGGGCGAGGTCAATTGCACTCTGTAGCCAGGCTGGCGCTTTCTCCCGGATGGCTTTCAAGCCTTCGACGGTATGGCGTTTGCGTTGTTTCTTCTCAATGCGGTTGATTGTGCTCGCCGCCGGGTTGTCTGGGCACAGGCCTTTGGCGGCAGCGTGATTGAAAACATCGATCAGCAGTGCCCGGCATTGGTTTGCCGTCCGGGAGGTGAGGGCATCCAGCATCTCCGCGACCATGCGGATCGTGATCTGGTCGACGGCCTTGCCTTCGAACTGCTTACAAAAGCGCCGGAAGTGCACCGCGTACAGGTTGAGCGTGCCCTTGGCCAGTTCCCGCGGCGGCAGGACGTCGTGCTCGTATGTATCGAGGAATCCGGCAAACGATTCGACAGAGTTGTTCAACACAGCACCGACCAGATCGGCACCGCGCATAAACTCTAGGTTCAACTGCTTCGCAGCGTCGATGGCCTTGATGCGGTCGGTACCAAACTGGAACCACTTCCCGTCGGTTGGCCGGCGGTAGCGATAAGTCGAGCGCCGCGCGTCGAAGTAGAGGTTCTGCGGAAGGCTCTTGTTCGCAGTGTTGCGCTGCCGTGGCGACATTGGATGCTCCATGCCGCGCGCGGCGGCAGGGTGGGTATGTGGAATTCTGATGAAGGGCGTGAGGCACGCTTTGAAGGTGAGCTACGGTTTATTGGTTCACCTCGCCAGTTGCGTACACGCTTTCTCCCCTGAGGTGACTGGCGGGGTGAACCCTTACCGGCGCGGCCCCTTGTAGATGAGCCAGAGCATGTAGAGCGGGGCTGCTATAGGGATGAGCATGGCGTTTACTCCGTCCCGATGAGGTAGGTAGGCTCGTTGGCTTCCGCCAGCCACTGACGTAGGCAGCCGCACTACGCATGTGGCGGGTCTTCATCAACCCATTGCTTGTCGAGCATGTCCTCGCTGGTCAACTCGACCTCCCAGTCCGCGTAGTCGGCAGGGTCATCACCGTTCATTTCAGCGAGCACGCGGCGGGCTTCTGCTTCATCGGTAGCGGCGCCCCAGTCTTGTTCGCCAACCTGGAAGCACAGCAGTGCAGGGCGGGCTGGCTGCCGTTGAGCTCGAACTCAGGGGGGTGGTTTTCAATAGGCATGACTTCGTCCTTGCCGCTATAGCGGCTGACTTTAAAGGGGGGGGCAGAGGGGGTGGAGTACAGATGTACTCCTATCGGGATTCGGCTGACTGCGCGCCTGCTGGATGAGTTGCGTTCCAGAGTTCAAACGCTTCCTGAGTGGTGGCCGCCGTGATCTTCTCGTCGCAGGTGTAGCAGTGCGCTACGCCGCCGGCCGCGCCGACATCGCGATGACCTTGCTTGCAGGGGTTCATATGCCAGTCATCATCCAGCTCGGGTTCCGACGCGGTGGCTTCAACCACCAACGTCTTCCCGCAGGAATGGCAGAAGTGCATGCTGTTCTCTTCCGGACCGTCATCATGGAATGACCA
This sequence comes from Pseudomonas sp. GL-RE-26, assembly GCF_019956275.1. Classification (NCBI taxonomy): domain Bacteria; kingdom Pseudomonadati; phylum Pseudomonadota; class Gammaproteobacteria; order Pseudomonadales; family Pseudomonadaceae; genus Pseudomonas; species Pseudomonas sp. GL-RE-26. The sequence continues at coordinate 92,131 of NZ_JAHBDI010000007.1, read as the reverse complement.
GGTCACGCCACAGCTGCTATGCCAGATGCCGCTGTCGTCTTCCCGACTCCACTCGCAGGTACCGGAGCAGTCACCAATCCGCTGATCCGCTGCGTTCAGGCGTTGCTGCAGCGAGTCAACCTTATTCACTGCCCGATCATATTCACCCTTCGCTGCACCCAGTTCGTCACGCAGTTCGCTGATTCGCTCCTGCGCCTGGTCCACGACCTGCTGTGCTTCGTGCACATCGATCCAGTTGCCCATGGCTTTGTCCTCGAACTTCTGAACCGAGGTGCCTGACGGGGAAAGTAAAAAGGCATAGCGCGGCAGAGCATTCAACTTGTCCCAGAACTCCATGCCCTGGCGAGGCGTGGTGACTGTGTTGGATTGGTTTTCTGTGGGCATGGGGCGTCCTATGCCGGGGCATGCCCGGGCGGTGGTGGGGGGGAGTCGTCTATAGTTAAGAGTTCAGCCAATGGAGGTAGATATGGAATGCCTAATTTGCGATGAGCCTGCCTCGGACGTCGCTGCTGGTGATGATTACCAGGAACGATCATGCGTAAAGTGCGGACAATATCGAATTACCCATACAGCGCTTGTTTGGATGGAAACCCATGGCTGGCGATTCGACGTGAAGATGACTCGGGCCTGGCTCGCACATCAACAGGGCTCGGGGCTGATCCCTACTATTGATTCGCAGCAGGCTAGCGTTCTGATCCTGGTTTAAGCTGCCGCCATGCCTCTATCATCTTCCTTTCTCGCCAGCTGGCGTGATTCGTAGAAGTGGGGTATTACTGAACTGCCGGAGCGGGGCCCTACCCCTGCTTAATCCGGTGAGAGGCACCTGCTTAGCGGGTGCCTTTTTTTGTTTGGTTCAGTTCAATAGGTGAGGATGAGTCACGCCGCGAGGCGCTGGTAAAGTTCGATGATGTCGGCGGCGTTGGCGCTGACCAGTGCTTCGGCCTCATCCGGGCAGACACTGTTGCCAATCAGCCGGACTTGGTCCGTTTTGTTGATGTCACGCCACTCTTCGGCACCAGTGACCGGGTCGACAAACAGGCCGCGGTCGATGATGTAGGCCTTGTCGAAGCCTTGCGCTGCCTTCAACTCTGGCGGCTGAAGCATGCGCAGCGTGATATCCACCAGCACATAGCCGCCGACCATGACCAGGTCCGCCGGGTCTTTGAAGTACTCCGGCAGATGCTCATGCATGAACGCGGCGCAGCGGCGGGCGCCTTCCAACTGCTCAGGTGTCAGGGTGTCCGGCACCTGCACTACCTCAACCAGCGCGACGCGATCCTTCGTCGGCAGCGTGTGCATTGGTTCGGTGAGCGATATGCCGTCCTTCTCGTTGCCGTAGTACTTCACCAGGTAGGCGTTCGCCAGTCGCTGGTTGGCGCCGGATTGGCAGATGGTCGAGAGCGGCGAGTCTGCGGCGCGGCCGTCACCGTCGTAGAACCCACCGTTTGCTTGTTCGAAGAATGCAGCCGATACCGCGTGATGTCCGGTACTCGTGGCGACCACACCGAGTGGGCTGGTGACGTCGGCGCCGATCGAGCCTTTCCGCAATGTCACCATGTTTGCTGCGGCCATCGCGAAGTGGCCGCCTTTGACTTGTGCGACCTGGGTGCGCAGTGGCTCCAGCGCACTGAAGTTGCGCTGCGACGAGCCGTTGGCGCACTCGGTGAGGAACGGCGCCGCTACCGGCTGCACCAGTGCGTGATGCGTGCCGCCGGCACTGATGGTCGATAGTGCTTCGTCGACACCGTGAGTGCTGGTGTGCGCTTCCGATGTTCCGCGCATCGGCACAATGAATGGCTTCGCGCTGGTCAGCACGTGCCGCCAGCAACCCTTGGCCACGCGGCGCATGGTGTTCACTGCCATTGGCTTGTCTTGCGCTGCTTGATGGCTTCCGCCGTCAGCTCCTGCTGTTCTTCGGACATGGCCTGCCTCTTCATTTCCGTGGGCCGGTAGATCCAGCCATATCTGTCGTCGGCGCTGGCGCACCTGGTTGTTGATGCGCCTCATGCTGCCCTCTGCTGATTCCAGACACCCACGGCGTAAAGAGCGCGCACGGATTCATCGACACCGTCCAGGCTGTCCAGTTGGAACTTCAGCATTGGTTGTCTCCCAGAGACTATTTGCAGGCCCTGCCTGCAGATATGAAAAAGCCCCGTCATTGACGAGGCCTGTGTAAATCGTTGGCATAAAAAAAACCGGCGGCTGCCAGGGCTTGATTCAAAGCATGTAGGCCCGTGCGAAGGGGCGGACCTTTTGGGTGTTAAATTTTTCCGTGTCAGTCGTCTTGATCTATCTGATCAAGAAAATCAACGTCATCATCTTCTTCGTCAACAATTGCCTGAGCGTCTTCTTCAACCCATGACTCGTCATCATGGAATTCATGATCGAGCAGGTGGTCGTGCTCAGGCTCGGGAATATCTCGTTCTTCGCTCATGACTTACCGAAACAAAAATGAAAGAACGGACTGTATATGCAGATCCTTTCCCTCAGTCAACGATCACGAAACAACGACACGTTCACGGAGCAGCTTAGCGTTGTCTCACAGAGACGAGGATGCAGGCCCTGCATGCAGATACAAAAAAAACCGCTCGATGGCGAGGTTTCATTCAGTGTTAAAGGTTTAAGGCCTTATGCCTGAAAATCCGAATCGACCTTTTTCAGCGAGCCTTAAACTCAGCCAAGGGTGGTGGATCTCAAAGTGCTTGCGAATGGTTTCGAAGGCAGCTCTTTGACCACTCTCCGATTCAATCTCAAATGGCAGACTGTCCGACGTACCCACGCCCCGTCCTACCGGTGAAAGGAAAGACTCTAAATAGTCGATGGAGTATTGGGCGGTTCTTTCAATCTCAGATGTCATTTCTTCACCTCTGCTGACGGTGCAGAGATGATAACCATGGTCGACGGAGTTATCCGCAGAAAATCTGAATTCCAGCTCGCTCATTCCCCGCAGGTTAAGAATTAACGCAGCGGTTTGAGGCAAAGGTTTAGGCGAATCCTCAGAGCCGATCCCCCTTGGCCACACTTGTTTTCATATGGTGGCGAACGGGAGATTGCTTCGACCTACCATGCGGCACTCTCATTCAAGTGCTCACATGACAGACAGACTTTCTTAGCTTTGAGCATCATGCACGGTCACCCTCACTCCCGTAGCCACAATCTCGTACTCAGTCTCAGAAATCTTTTTCACGTCACCACCAGATTGCATTTCGAAATGCTTCAGGCCTTCATGTCGAACCATGCCGTTTGGCGAGCGCTCAATGGTCTCGTCCTGATAGATGTTAATCACGTAGTGCAAGTTATCCGTGCCAACCCCAACTATTTTTCCAACATATTTATCTGCCATGTCCGAACTCCTTGCGTGAAATCTCAAAGTAGCTGGTACTGACAGATCAATCCAGAGCATTGAACAGTTCAGCTCACCATGATGTTGGTCTGTACCTGGGCGTGCCCGTGCAAGAGAGATACGACCAGGCCCTGAGGCAGACCAGCAGCCTTTGCGGCATCGATCGCATTGACAATGGCGCTATCCAGATCAGTGATGGCCTTGTTGATGGCTCGGCTCAGTGGCAATGCGTGATGTAGCCGGGTGACGCTGCTCATTTGGCCAAATTCGGCTGAAGCACTACCCGGGCAATCATCACCAGGAGGCCCAGCACGCCATAGGCCAAGTAAATACTAGCTTCGTAGAGTCCAGGGTGAAATTTTTAAATCTTTCAAGAGGCACGAAAAAGGAGATGGGGTGCTAGGGGGCGAGTGTTCGAATCACTCCGTTCCGACCATATTTTTCAATGACTTAGCAAAACTTTAGCCCGTTGGGCTTTTTCATTGGTGGGGAGTTTTTCGGGACTTCATCCAGCTTTCCTCTTCAAGATCGTCAGCACCGGCCCCCGCGAATCAGTTGCTGATACCATATTTGCAGCTTCAATCAGATGCCCGAGCGCAGCGCCCGAGTAGTGACTGGTGATGCTGCCGTTCTTGTGCCCTAGCAAGGCCTTTCGGTCTACCTGTGTGACACCTGCCGCCCGAAGGCGACGGCCAAACGTATGTTTCAAGTCATGCACCCTGATGGATGCGTATCCAGGGTGAGCGGGGCGAAGGTTTTCCTCCTGCCAGAGTTTCGCCGCTCTCACCCGCGCTTTCTTCCTGGCTGAATCATTCATGCGGTGCATCGCGTTGCCATTGAAAGGAAACACCCAGTCCTTGCTCTGACCGCGCTGTCTGTCGATGATCGATTTCGCCACGCTATTCAGCACGACCAGTCGCTCATCACCACTTTTCACACCTGACCGCTCGTTTCGGCCGCCAAAGTCGGACGGTATCAGGAATACGCTGGTGCCCAGTTCCGGTACCGAGATTTCCCAATCCCATCTCAATTTGCAAACCTCCTGCTCGCGGCAACCCGTGTTCACCTTGAACAGGGCCATCGTCTGCAGGTGCGCCGGCAATTCTCCGAAAAGGATCGATTGCTCTTCCCATGTCATGGGGTAGGGCTCACGAACCTTTTTCTTTAGATCCAGCTTGGCCAGCATTGGCACCGAATCAAGCTAGGGCCTGCGCTCTTCATCCCGCCACTTCCTTGCACAAAGCGAAAGAACCCGTATTACCCGCTCGATCGAGATGTTGATCGTGCGAGGCGCTACCGGCTTCAACTGCTTCCCGCCTGGCAACACCATTCCCTTCAAACGATCTCTCACGAACGGCTCAAGTGCCTGGTCATCGATGTGCGTCAATGGCAGATCCTTGAGGTATGGGTGGAGCTGCTTCAGGTGATGCGCCGTCAGCTTGATAGAGGGCTGATCCTTGCTCTCTATCAGGAACCGAGTCGCCGCTTCCTCCCAGGTTCGAGTGCGGCGTACGCCGTATACCTTCTGCTGTCGAAGCTGCTCCAGCCGATGAATCAGGTACTGCTCGGCTTCTTGCCGGTCACCTGTTCCAGTGCTCTCTCGAAGGCGCTCGCCTCGGAACACTTTGTCGATTTGCCAGACTCCACTTTTCTGGTAGAGGCCAGAGATCGCTTTTCTCGCCATGGTTTACCTCCTTTGGCTTCACCCTGGCGCTCGCTGCGAGGGCGATTGTTGTCCTGATTCACGGTCTTTTCAATCGACTTGCTCTCGATGTAGGCGTCTGCCCACTCATCCAGCTCGATACGATCAAACGCCACGCCCTGTTTTCCGATAGGGAATTCACGTACGTTCGGCCTGACTGTTTTGTTGAATTCGTCCCGGCACATGCCGAGATAGCCTGGTGCATCCATGAACCGGATGAACCTCGGCGGGATGCTTGAAGTCTTTACTGCTGTTGCGTTACCCATGGTGGGATTCCTTAGGCGAATGCCACCGTCGCCCGCCGTTCATCGGCAGGCCGGTAGGTGGATTGTGAAATCAGATGAGGGAAGTCAGGCAGGCTAAGAAGGTGAACTAAGATTTAGCGGTTCGCCTCGCCAGCGGCGTACACGCTTTCTCCCCTGAGGTGGCTGGCGGGGTGAACCCTTACCGATGCGGCCCCTTGTAGATGAGCCAGAGCATGTAAAGTGGCGCATCTATAGGAATGATCATGGCGTCGCTGTTTCCTGATCCAGGTCTTCAGCGCTGATCGTGAACGTCTCGATGTTCTTGACGCGGTAGAACGTGCAGTCGCAGTTTTTGCGAGCCCAGGCGTTGAGAAGGTCTTCCAGTTCTTGCTTGGCATCGGCGCTGACGTTCGGAAAGTCATCGGCCCATTCGCCGAGGTCGCTCGATGCTGCGTTATTTGCCATGGCATCAATCACAGCGTCCGAATCGACGAACTCGGCAGGATCTGTATAGTGGACTTCGCCTCGTTGGCACTCAGCACCAGGTGCGAGCTCCTCGTTTTGACTGAGGAACGAACACCAGTCAGCAGTCCATTCCTCACCATTGTTGGAATAGGCGTATTCAATGCGGGCCGAGACGGCGGGCAAAACATTTTCTTCAGGCATGACTTCGTCCTTGCCGCTATAGCGGCTGACTTTGAAGGGGGAGGGAGTTACAGAGGGGTGTTGAGTTTGCAAACTTCGTCGATGCAGGCCTTCCAGCCGTTTCCGCGCGTCGATTCACTCTTGCGCTCAGACAGTACTACCAGCTCGACTTGGCGCTGCACGACCATTTCGTTGGGAGCACCGACATGGTCTTGCGCGGTCAGCTCATCAATCCGCTGATCATGCACTGCGAGACGCAACTGAAGATCGTAGAGCTGCAGTCACGGAGGCCTCGCTCAGCTCACTGATTCTTTCCTGTGCCGCATCAACGACTTTCCGCGACGATCTAGTTGCCTGCCCTTGCATTTGCTTTGCTTTGCTTTGCTTTGCTTAGTAAGAGTTGCATAAGGTCTGCGTCCCTATCTTGTTGCAGTAGGTATTAACAGGCCTATTGTTTTGTATCTGAGTCTGAATAGCGCGTGTATTAGCCTCAACTTGGGCGTTGTTCGCTTGTACCACTTGTTTATATTCCTCCGACGCCATAGCGTATTGATTACAGACCTCTGCTGGTGGCGTTGTTAGGCCTGGATGATATATTGCCTGATATCTACTCTCCAAAAAGACGGGGTCAAAGCTATATGATCCAGCCCTGCTATTGAGCATTCGCTTTGCCCATAAAGCTGTATCAGGTGACATCTGACCTGAGATGCCACAAATCTGGACAACCGCATATCCCCTAGCAAAATCGTCATACACGGAATTTGGCATGATTGGTTTAGGCGTAGTAGCACAACCGGATAGCAAAGCTGCAATGCTGATACTCAGCATCAATCCTTTATTCATTCCTAACGTGATCACGAAAAAAACCTTAATGGCCAAAAGCCATAGAGGATGACCTGAATTTTTTTAACTGTCACCCCTTGGGTGGACAATATGATGGTGACGCATCATATGTCAGCGTGCCGTCGAGGATCGCCGCTTTGATCGCCTCGAATTCCCAGCACCAGTACTGACTGTCGACGTAGATGCGCAGACCGTCGCGATAGTCGTGTTTCTTGCGCTGGATAAAGGCTTCGGCAGCGGCATGGGTGAAGTGCGCGTTGACATAATCCCAGTGGTCGACCCAACCGGTGACAGTGTGCTCGGGCAGCCCGTCCAACACGTCCCATTGCTGCCATTCACGAGCTTTCATGAACTGCACGCCGCACTCGTCCTGCATCAACTGGTTTAGCTTGCGTTTCTGGTCGCGGTCACAGTTCTGCCAGTACTCGGTAGGGCTGTAGCAGACCGATTCGCCACTGTTGAAATACACCAGCTTTTTGTCGGTGTAGTCGGTATCCAGGCCGCAGATGATCTTGCGTTCTTCAACAATGAAGATTGCGCCGCTGGTGCAATGGTCGTCGACCCGCGGGCCTTTGCAGTCGTAGCGCAGGCGTTCTACGAAGTCGGTCCAGGTCGCTGCATTGAGGTCGGCGCCGCTCGCCAAGCTCGGAATCGGCTCGGCCGGTTTGTTTTCTGTGGGCATGGGGCGTCCTTGGCCGGGGCATGCCCGAGCGGTGAAGGTTGTTTGTGATCAGCTACAGTTGAATGTTTACGAACTGGGAGGGCTGGACATGAAGTGTTTAGTTTGTGGGGACGAAGCTAATATCCGTGCTACTGAGGATGGTGGTCGAGCAGTGGCTTGCCGGGAATGTGGTCGCTACGAAATCACCGGTGAGGTTTTGGCTCTTTCGGCGAAAAATCATTATCGAATCGATGTAGACAGGACGCAGATGTGGATTCAGGGGCAATACGTTGTCGGACGTGTAAGCCCCAAGATCGACCTTAAAACCGTGCGATGGGCTGGTGTTAGGTAGGATCAAAGCTGTCGCAGAATCCGCATCCCGATCCAGCGAACGACGGTGACCGCCTTGCTGTTCCCGATTGCCTTGTAGTGTGGGTGACTTCGCCTGTGACGCACACGGCTACCTGGCCGCCGGCGTTGGCGTGACTGTTCGAGTGGTTCATTGCTCGTAGCGTTGGTGATATCGCTCCGGCATCGGCGCCATGATCCTTGCAGCTGAAGGATTCCGAGGTGCTTGCTGGCCTTGTACCGAGTCATGCCGGCCGCTTTGCATTCCACTATCCGATGTTCTTCAGCACTCGCTCATTTAGCCGAGGAAAATCCAGTGCGAGGGGGGCGACATTTTTGTCGATGAATTCGGCGTGGGGGGGACTTGGGTTTGAGGGCGTCGAACCTGCCGCAACAGGTCATCCGGTCTATCGCACAGCAGTCTTGCTGAAGTTCTATATCTACGGCTATCTCAATCGAACTCAGTCCAGCCGCCGGCTTAAGCATGAGGTCGGGCGCAAACATCGAGTTGATGTGGCTGACGGGGTGTTTGGCTCCCGCTCTCAAAACCATTGCCGACTTTCGTAAATCGTAAGGTCTGGCTTGAGGTGTGATGGGACAGCAGGCTCGAACTTTCATCACTTCACGCCATGCACTCACCATAGATGACCTCATGTCATCCATCCCTTGAAAATCCATCCTTTGTCAGGTCCAGGTGTAGCGCTCTCTAATGCCGAAAAGCTGAGTGACCCAGATCACTCATTTCAACAATAAAAGCTCTTCAGGAGATTGTATGCACAGTGGTCCCACTCTTTTGCTGGTGTTGTTTTGCGCCATCATTCTGATCGTTTTTCTAATCGTCAAAGTGCGTGTCCATGCATTCCTGGCCTTGACCGCAGCGAGCTTTGTGGTGGGTATCGGTTCAGGCATGCCACTGGCGCAAATGGCCTCTTCCTATGAAAAAGGTGTCGGTGGAACACTCGGGTTCCTGGCAACGATCATTGGCCTTGGCGGCATACTCGGCAAGATGCTGGAAGAGTCCGGTGGCGCGGAGCGCATTGCCCAGACGCTATTGAGCGCCTTGGGTAAAGAGCGCGCCTCATGGGCCATGATGCTTGTTGGGTTTATCGCGGGCATACCTGTGTTCTTCGAGGTTGGATTCGTTCTGCTGATTCCCCTGATCTATGTGGTCGCCAAAGAGACCCGGATCAACCTTCTATACCTGGGCGTGCCCTTGGCGGTGTCGCTAATGGCGGTTCATTGCATGTTGCCCCCGCATCCTGCCGCCATGGCCATCACCGGGCTGCTGGGAGCCGATGTCGGCAAGGTGATTGTGTATGGCCTCATTATCGCGCTGCCTACCGCCATCATTGCCGGGCCGCTGTGGATCAAGCTGGTCTGCAAGAGTGAAGCGCCCGACGCTCAAGAAGCTTTTCTGGACGAACATTGCGTTGACAGCGCGACCCGGGACTTGCCAGGCCTTGGCTTGACGCTGATGACCATCCTGTTGCCACTTCTGCTGATGGTCGGCAAAAGTCTTGCAGCCGGACTGCCCCATGACTCCGTGCTCTTCAGCATAGTTTCGTTTCTGGGGACGCCGCTGATAGCACTGTTCATTGCTGTGGTGTTCGCTTACTGGGCGTTGGGTTTGCGCCGCGGTTTATCAATGCCTGACTTGCTCGCGCACACTCAGAAGAGCTTTCCTCCGCTGGCCAGCATTCTGCTGATTATCGGTGCCGGTGGGGCATTCAACGGCATCCTGGTCGACAGCGGTGTGGGTAACGCGCTGTCCGGTTCGTTGACGCAATTGAACATGAATCCCATCGTCCTGGCGTGGTTGGTGGCCGGGTTGATGCATTTCGCGGTCGGTTCAGCGACGGTGGCAATGATCAGCGCCGCCGGCATGGTGATGCCGATGCTGAGTGCTCATCCAACCGTAAGTAAAGAAATTATCTGTATTGCCATCGGTGCCGGCGCCATTGGCTGGACCCATGTGACGGACTCTGCCTTCTGGGTGGTCAAGGAGTACCTGGGTGTCTCGCTCGCCGAGGCGTTGAAGAAGTTCACCTCGGCCACCGTGTTGGCTTCATTGATTGCGCTGGGGCTGACCCTGCTGCTGTCGCAATTTGTTTGATCTCACCCGTATTTTCATCCTGATTATTTAAAGGGACCACGTCATGATTTTGGGAAGACCCCTTGAAAGCTGGTACTCCAGTTATCCTTTGATTCGCGATCTGGTCACGCTGCAAGAAACCACTTGGTTCAACCCTGCCGTGGCGCCGGTCGCGGAATCGATTGGCGATGTGGGGTTGACGGCCGCAGACGTCGCCGATGCCAGCGCGCGACTGACGCGTTTTGCTTCTTACCTGCGGCGTGCATTTCCGGAAACGGAAAGCAGTGGCGGCATTATCGAATCGGACATTCTGCCCGTGCCACACCTGCAGCAATTGCTCGGCGAGCGATACGGTCAGGCGTTGGAAGGGGCGCTGTGGCTCAAACGGGACAGCCATCTGCCGATTTCGGGTTCCATCAAGGCGCGCGGTGGAATCTATGAAGTACTCAAGCATGCCGAAGACCTGGCGTTGGCCGCGAATCTGTTGACGGTTGACGACGACTACGCAGTGCTGGACAGCGATAAGGCCCGTGCCTTTTTCGGCCAATACAAAATAGCGGTCGGCTCGACCGGCAACCTTGGAATGTCCATCGGTATCATGGGGGCGGCATTGGGTTTCCAGGTGACCGTGCATATGTCGGCGGATGCGCGGCAATGGAAGAAAGACAAGTTACGCTCACACGGCGTTACCGTTATTGAGTATTCCTCCGATTACAGCGTGGCCGTTGCGCAAGGCCGCCAACAAGCGGAGTCCGATCCAGCCTGCCATTTTGTGGACGATGAAAACTCGGTCAACTTGTTCCTCGGCTACTCGGTGGCTGCCGAGCGCCTGAAAAAGCAATTGGCAGTGGCTGACATCACTGTGGATGCGCAACATCCATTGTTTGTTTATCTGCCCTGTGGGGTGGGTGGCGCGCCTGGCGGCGTGGCCTTCGGCCTGAAGCTAGCCTTCGGCGATGCTGTCCATTGCATCTTCGCCGAGCCCACACACTCGCCGTGCATGATGCTGGGCGTCTACACCGGCCTGCACGACGAAGTGAGCGTGCAAGACTTCGGCATTGACAACGTGACGGCTGCTGACGGCCTCGCCGTCGGACGCGCTTCAGGTTTTGTCGGCAAGGCCATGCAGCGCTTGCTTGATGGTTTCTACACGGTCAGCGACGAGGAAATGTACAGTTTGCTGGCACTGATGGAGCGCAGCGAAGGTGTGCGCCTCGAGCCATCCGCGCTCGCCGGCGTGCCCGGCATTGCCAGAGTCCTGGCCGACCAGCAGGGCTACTTGGCGCGCGCGCGCCTGGACAGCCAGGCCATGATGCAAGCCACCCATCTGGTGTGGGCAACGGGCGGCAATATGGTGCCTTGCGACGAGATGGAAGCTTATTTGGCCAAGGGCCGTGAATTGCTCGCTAAAGGTTAATCGGGCCTGGATGGACCCGAATTGCCTGGACTCGACAGAGTTCTCGCTGATTTAAGCGTAAACCGAATGTGGCAAGATGAACGTCTTGCCACATTCTTTACGTTTACCCGCTGGAAATGCGTACAACGCAAGGCGGCTTTTGGGTTTGAGGGAAAACTGTCGTGCTCAACCTTCCTCCGCGTATCAGTTCCAGGCTCAACAGCAGCCAGTTCGCGAACCTTCACACCTTTTTGGTTGCCGCTCGTCATCTGAGCTTCGCCCGTGCAGCAGAGGAACTGTGTTTGACCGCAAGCGCCGTGAGCCACCGTATAAGTCGGCTGGAAACCGCCTTATCCATGAAGCTGTTCCAGCGCCTGACCCGGCAGGTCAGCCTGACGGACGAGGGCGAACGTATCTTCGATATACTCCAGAATGCGATGGGAGAATTGTCCGAGGCACTCGAGCAATCGTCACAGGTGGAAATTGCCGGCTCGATCGCGCTCTATGTCAGGCCTTCCATTGCCCAATGCTGGCTGGTTCCAAGGCTGGCGGACTTTATCGAGCGATATCCCTTGGTGTCTTTGGACCTGCGGGTAGGCAATGACAATGTCGACTTTCGAACCCGTAAAATCGACTTGGCCCTGTACTATGCCAATGGCGAGTTTCCCGGGCTGACGAGCCATCGGTTGATGCGCGAGCGACTGGCCCCGGTGTGCAGTCCCGAGTATGCGCGACGCCATCGCCTGGAGGAGAATCCGGATAACTTAAGGAACTGCACAACCTTGCATGACTCCCTGGCCTGGGATCATGCGGCCTATGATGCCGAGTGGACGCTTTGGGCAGAGCAACACAACCTGCTCACGGCACTTCCCAAACGTAGCTTGACCTTCGATCGTTCTGATTTATGTGTGACCGCAGCCATGAACCACGCCGGCATTGCAATTGGCCGCCAACAGCTTGTGCAGAAGCGGGTTGATCGCGGCGAGCTCGTTCTGCCGCTCGCTGAATTCAGCCGCTCAGGCCACTACGATTACTATCTGGTTCACCCGTCGCTCGGCACTATCCCCAAGCGATTGCTGGTTTTCATGAACTGGCTAAGAGAATGCGCGCGTCAATCATCACCCCTGGATGAGAACGACGACCTGTTCTGATGCGGCATGCGTACATGTGGGTGGTCGGGCCAGCCTCCAGTCGGTGAAGCCGCCGCTATCGAGCGTCACGCCTGAGTCAAATATGCAGATAGGGACGTCACCGGGGGAGGAAGGTGCCCAACGACGCCGTTTGTCATGAAATGTGCCGACGGTGTCGTCTGATGAGACGCGCTCAAAAGGCCTGCAGCTTACATTCCACTCAACGTCATCGCCGTAGTGCACCCAGAACGCTGATTGGAGAAAAAAAGCATGGCCCAAGTCGTACGATTTTACGAAACCGGTGGTCCCGAGGTTCTTCGCTTTGAAGAGGTAGAGGTCGGCGACCCAGGTCCTGGTGAGGTTCGACTTCGCCACGTAGCGGTCGGCCTCAACTATGCCGACACCTATTTTCGCAATGGCACTTACCCGATCCCGATGCCCAATGGCATCGGCGTTGAAGCCGCCGGTGTGGTGGAGGCAGTGGGCGAGGGCGTGAGCAATGTGGTGGTCGGCGATCGGGTCACCTATACCGGCTTTACCAACACCCTCGGCGCCTACAGCACCGAGCGCCTGATCCCGGCCGCGCCGTTGATAAAGCTGCCGGAAGATATTTCGTTTGAGACCGCAGCGGCCATGACCATGCGGGGGCTTACCTCGGCGTACCTGATGCGTCGCATCTATGACTTCAAGGCCGGCGACAGCATCCTGCTGCACGCTGCCGCCGGTGGTGTCGGCCTGATTGTCTCGCAATGGGCCAAGCTACAGGGCCTGAACGTAATCGGCACCGTGTCCAGCGAGGCCAAGGCTGAACTCGCCCGTGCTCATGGTTGCGATCATGTGATCAATTACAGCCACGAAGATGTGGCCAAGCGCGTGCGTGAATTGACCAGCGGTGTCGGCGTCAATGTGGTGTTCGATAGTGTTGGCAAAAGCACGTTCGAAGGCTCGCTGGACTCTCTCAAACGTCGTGGCCTGATGGTCTGCGTCGGCACGGCATCCGGTCCGATTCCGCCGTTTAGTCCAGCGCAACTGGCGATGAAAGGCTCGCTGTTCATGACGCGTCCGGCACTGGCAGATTACATCGCCGACCCGGCAGAAAAGGCTGACCTGGCCGGTGAGCTGTTCGGCCTGGTCGGGAGCGGCAAGATCAAGATCGGGATCAACCAGCATTACTGCTTGCAGGACGCCGTGCAGGCTCACCGTGATCTGGAGTCGCGCAAGACCACTGGCTCATCGATTTTCGTCATCTGAGGAGGTCTGCCGCCATGCAAGTCGAACAACTAACCTGCAGCATTGGCGCAGAGCTGACGGGCGTCAACCTTGCCGATGCCGTCCATGACGACGGTCTGTTCGCCGAGATCCGCGTCCAGTTGCTCAAGCATCGCGTACTGTTTTTGCGCGACCAGGACATCAGTCGCGCCGAGCATGTGGCCTTTGCCCAACGCTTCGGCGAACTGGAGGATCACCCGGTCATCGGCAGCCACCCGGATTATCCTGGCCTGGTGCAGGTTTACAAGAATCCGGACAGCCCGATCGACCGTTACGAGAACTCCTGGCACACCGACGCCACCTGGCGCGAGGCGCCGCCGCTGGGCAGCGTGCTGCGTTGCCTGGAGTGCCCGCCAGTTGGTGGTGACACCATGTGGGCCAACATGGTGGAGGCTTACAAGCATCTGCCAGACGAGATAAAAGCGAAGATCGAAGGCCTTCGTGCCCGTCATAGTATCGAGGCGACCTTCGGTGCGGTGATGCCGATCGAACGGCGCCTGGCGCTCAAGGCCCAGTACCCGGACGCTGAGCACCCCGTGGTGCGCACTCATCCAGAGACTGGCGAGAAGGTGCTGTTCGTCAATTCCTTCACGACTCACTTCACCAACTTCCACACGGCCGAACGTGTGCGTGTCGGCCAGGATTTCACCCAGGGCTCGTCCGAGCTACTGCGTCACCTGACCAGCCAGGCCCACATTCCGGAGTATCAGGTGCGCTGGCGCTGGAAGCCTAACAGCATCGCCATCTGGGACAACCGCAGCACACAGCACTACGCCGTGATGGATTACCCACCCTGCCATCGCAAGATGGAGCGTGCCGGGATCATTGGCGAAAAGACCTACTGAGCAACCTCACCGACACCCGTGCCAGCGCCCGCTCTGTACAGCCCGTCGGGCGGGCAACAATAAAAACAGGAGATAAGCATGCAGTTTTTCGACGATTCCCTGCACCCGGAAAACATGGAAAAAGTGGTGATTACTGTCGCCCCTTACGCCCCACAGTGGATGCCGGGAGACTTCCCTGAAGACATTCCGATGACCATGGACGAGCACGTGCAGGCGGCTGTCGACTGCTATGAAGCAGGCGCCACTGTGCTGCACTTGCATGTGCGCGAACTGGACGGTAAAGGCTCCAAGCGCCTGTCCAAGTTCAACGAGTTGATCGCCGGTGTGCGTGAAGCCGTACCGGACATGATCATCCAGGTCGGCGGCTCGATTTCCTTTGCCCCTGAAGGCGAAGGCGCGGAAGCCCTTTGGCTCTCAGATGATACCCGGCACATGCTGGCGGAACTGACGCCGAAGCCGGATCAGGTCACCATCGCCATCAACACCATTCAGATGAATATCGCGGAGCTGCTGTTCCCGCAAGGCATTGAAGGCACCTCCCTGCTTGATCCGGTGACCAATGCCGCGTATAGCGAAATGACCGTACCGGCAGGCCCTGCCTGGGTCGCCGAACACCTCAAGCGCCTGCAAGCCAGCAATATCCAGCCGCACTTCCAGCTGACCGGCATTCATGCCTACGAAACCCTCGAGCGCCTGGTGCGCAAGGGCGTCTACAAGGGCCCTTTGAACCTGACCTGGATCGGCATTGGCGGTGGATTCGACGGCCCGAACCCGATGAACCTGATGAACTTCATCAATCGCGTACCGGATCGTTGTACCTTGACTGCCGAGTCGCTGCTCAAGAACGTCCTGCCACTTAACACCATTGCCCTGGCCATGGGCTTGCACCCACGACTCGGTAATGAAGACACCATTATCGATCAACACGGCAAGCGCTTCTCTTCCGTAGAGCAGGTCAAGCAGACGGTGCGTATCGCTCACGAGCTGGGGCGTGAAATCGCCACCGGTAAAGAGGCGCGCGACATCTACCGTATCGGAGTGCAGTACAAGACTGTTGAAGAAACCCTGTTGGCCAACGGCATGGCACCGAACCGCAAGCCGAGTCAGAAGGGCGTACCACAGCGCGGGTAATCCAGATGGCGGGGCAGGAAGCCAATGGCGTTCTGCCCCTGCCCACCTGAACGCGTGAGCAAGACCAAAAACAATAACAAAACGGGTGCTAGACACCGAGGAGGCAGCATGGCGTTTCATCACAGTACTGTGGCCGATGAAATGGATACTTCGATTGGCATTCCGCGACGGTACGCCTGGATTGTGTTTGTGCTGACCTTTGGCTTGTTGATTTCCGATTACATGTCACGGCAGGTACTCAATGCCGTGTTCCCGATTCTCAAGAACGAGTGGACGCTGAGCGACGGCCAACTCGGTCTGCTGAGCGGCATTGTCGCGCTGATGGTGGGCCTACTGACCATTCCCCTGTCGCTGCTGGCCGACCGCTTTGGCCGGGTCAAGAGCCTGGCGCTGATGGCCATGCTGTGGAGCCTGGCCACCCTGGGCTGCGCCCTGGCACAGAACTACCCGGAAATGTTGTTTGCGCGCTTCATGGTGGGCGTCGGCGAGGCGGCCTACGGTAGCGTCGGCATCGCCGTGGTGGTGTCGGTGTTTCCCAAAAGCATGCGTGCGACCCTCGCCAGTGCCTTCATGGCGGGCGCCATGTTCGGCTCGGTGTTGGGTATCTCCATCGGCGGGGCGATTGCGGTCAAGCTGGGCTGGCGTTGGTCGTTCGCCAGCATGGCGCTGTTTGGCCTGCTGCTGGCGGCGCTTTACCCGATCATCGTCAAGGAGGCGCGTATTGCCCCGCAGCGCCTAGCCACGGTCGGGAGCAATGCCAAAACGGCGGTCAAGCGTCCGCTGCGCACCTTGTACGGCACGCGTTCGGTGATCGCCGCTTATGTCGCCAGCGGCCTGCAGACGTTCGTTGCCGGTAGCATGATTGTGTGGATGCCGAGCTTTTTCAACCGCTATTACGGGATGGGCGAGGGCAAGGCCGGGGTTGTGGCAGGCGTCATGGTGCTGTGCTGCGGCGCCGGCGCGATTCTCTGCGGCATGCTCAGTGATCGCCTGTGCCGTCAATCTCCATTGCGCAAGATCGAGATGTCCATGGTGTTCTGCCTGGGCAGTTGCCTGCTGATGTCGCTGGCGTTGGTTCAGTCGACCGGTCCTGTGCAGTTGGGGCTGATCGGCCTGGCCATGCTATTGGTGACTGGCGTCAACGGCCCGACCATTGCCACGATCGCGAACCTGACCCACTACAAAGTGCATGGCACTGCTTTTGCCACCCTGACCCTGGTCAATAATTTGCTCGGCCTGGCCCCGGGGCCTTTCGTCACCGGCAGAGTGTCCGATCTTATCGGCCTGCACGGGGCCTTCCAGCTGGTGCCGCTGATGAGCATCGCGGCAGCGGCGGTGTTCTTCTATATCCGCTGTCACTATCTCGATGACATGTCCCGTGTGCAGGGTGAGGCGGTCGATCAAGCGCCCGCTAAAGCGGTGATGGAGGTGTCACCGTGACGAGGGTATTGCGTGTTGATGCGTTCTTCGACTTCATTTGCCCCTGGTGCCTGATTGGCAAGCGTCAGCTCAATCGCGCACTCACGAAGTTGCGCGCCAGCCACCCGGAGATCGAGTTGGAGCTGGTCTGGCATGGCGTGCAGTTGCTGCCGCACCTGCCGGCGCAGGGTGTGCCTTTTGTCGAGTTCTACCAAAAGCGTCTGGGCAGCGCCGAGGCCGTGCGAGCGCGCCAGGCGCAAGTCCGGCAGGCCGCAGCCGCCGTAGGCTTGAGCATCGACTTCAGTAGCATCAAGACGATGCCCAATACTGCCGATGCTCATCGGCTGTTTGAGTGCGCCACTGAACTGGGGAGTGTGGCGCAGCGCGACGCCTTGCTGGAGCAGCTGTTCGCCGCCTATTTTCATCGTGGCAAGGATCTCGCAGACAGTGCCACCCTGTTGGCGATCGCCGAGTCCTGTGGCTATCCGCGCGCGGCCCTGGCCGACTGTCTGCTGGGTGCTCACTGCCCCTTCGATGATGACGGGATGGGCGCCCGGGGGGTGCCTTATTTCATCTTCAACCGGCGCCAGGTGGTGTCCGGTGCGCAGCCGGCCGAGGTGCTGTTGCAGGCCATGCACCAAGCCCTTGCGCAGGACGTGACCGGGAGTCAATCGGCATGAGCCGGCGCATTGCGGTGCCGCCCGAGAAGGTCCCGGCACTTGGCATGCGCACGCTGTTCGAGCCGGCGGGCAGCAGCCTGGCATTGTTCAATGTCGCCGGCCAGCTCTACGCCATCGACGACAGCTGTCCGCATCAGGGGGCTTCACTGTGTGGTGGCCGACTTGAGGGCCGGGTGATCCAGTGCTGTGCCCATGGCCTGCGCTTCGACCTGGCGAGCGGCTACCTGCTCAATTCAAACAGCGTGAAGGTCGGCAACTACCCGGTCGAGGTGGTCGACGGCCAGGTGTTCATTGTCATCACTTCCAGGGAGACCGCGTTATGAGTGCCATTGCTCTGGCCTATGTCCATGGCCGCGTACAAGAACGGGTTCCCGGTTTTATCGTCAGCCTGATTGTTGCTGCAGCGGCGAGTTTTCTATCCGAGCACTATGGTGCGCCGGTCATGCTGTTCGCGCTGCTGCTCGGTATGGCACTGAATTTTCTCGCCAGCGATGGCAAGTGCAAGGCCGGTATCGAGTTCACCTCACGAACCGTGCTACGCATCGGCGTAGCGTTGCTGGGTATGCGTATCACCCTCGAACAGATCGCCGCGCTGGGCTGGAAACCGGCGGCCCTGGTGGTGATCTCGGTCGTGGTGACCATCCTCGTCTCGATGGTGGCGGCCAAGGCCATGGGGTTCCAGCGTCTGTTCGGCATGCTCACCGGTGGCGCTACGGCCATTTGCGGTGCCTCCGCGGCGCTCGCGCTGGCGGCGTCTTTTCCCAGCCATCCGCAGAAAGAGCGCGCCACGCTGTTCACTGTGATTGGCGTGTCGGCACTGTCGACCCTGGCCATGATCGTCTACCCGATGATCGCCAACTGGCTCGAGCTGAATCCCCAGTTGGCCGGGGTGTTCCTCGGCGCCACCATTCACGATGTTGCCCAGGTGGTGGGTGCCGGCTACAGCATGTCTACCGAGACTGGCGATACCGCCACTGTGGTCAAGTTGATGCGAGTGGCCATGCTCTTGCCGGTGATCGTTTGCGCGGCGATGATTTCCCGCACGCAGGGCGTCGACCCGACGGGTAAACGACCGCCGTTGTTACCCTGGTTCGCGGTGGGCTTTCTGATTCTCGCGTGCGTCAACAGTACTGGCTGGGTCGTCCCGGCAGTGCAGGGGTTCACCAACGAACTATCGCGCTGGTGCCTGGTCATCGCCATCAGCGCCCTGGGCATGAAGACCCAGCTCAAGGAGCTTGCCGCGGTGGGTATCAAGCCCATTCTGCTGATGGTGGGGGAGACAGTCTTCCTGATTGTTCTGGTGCTGTTACTGATGCGCTGGGGTTTGTAAACAGACGCGCTATCGAGGACTGCGCGACTCACTGGACAGCGCGAGCGTGAGTCAAGTGTCGTACCCCGGATGTGCTCCTTTTGCGGTCGTCTGTTTCAGCAGATGACCGTTTTTTTGCTGCGGGGCGTATCAACTGTCTTTGCGCGGCACGATATTGTGTTCGCTGCGCCAGGCGGCTGGCGGCATGTTGAACTGGGAAACGAACCAGCGAGTGAATGAGTTGGGCATGGAGTAGCCAAGCATGTCGGCGATCCGCCCCAGCGAGTACCCGGGGTTCTCCAGGTAGCGAATCACCAGGTCGCGGCGCACGCTATTGATCAACTCGCTGAAACTGGCCCCTTCTTCGTCCAGGCGGCGCTGCAGGGTGCGCACGTTCATGCCCTGGCTTTGAGCAATCTGCGCAATGGTCGCGCGACCCATGGGGAGCAACAGGTAAATGGATTTGCGCACCTCAAACGCCACGGAATGGTCGTTTTTGCCCAGCAGCGAATCCATGTAGCGCTGCGCATGTCGGGCCATGGCCGCATTGGCCAGAGGATTGGCGGTGTCGAGGTTGGTGGCGGGACAAACGATGCCGTTGAACTCGCAGCCGAACTCCACCTTGCAACCGAAGATCCGTCGATGCACGGAGAGATCTGCCGGAGCGTCGTGGGAGAAACAGACATTGATCGGGTGCCAGTGCGCGCCGAGCATGGCGGCGCAAAAGCGGTGCATCACGGCGATGGCCAGTTCGATGGATTGGCGGTTGTTCGTGCCCATGTCGGTAACCAGTTCTTCGCGAATGATCACCGTACTGCCGCTTTCCTCTACGAAAATCGCCAGTGACTCATTGATCTGCTGACGGTAATGCACGATCACATTCAGCGCATCGCGAAGCGTGTTCTGGTGACTGAGCAGCAGGCTCACTTCACCAAAGTCCGCGAGTTGACGCAGCTCGGCCATACGCAGGCCGAGGGTTTCACAACCACTCAGGCGCGCCGACTTCTCCAGCAGGATGATGCTGGCGGTGGCCGGGATGCGTTGGCTCGGATCGCTCAGAAGTGCGGGACTCAAACCCACCTCGGCTAACAGCGTGATCGCGTTCAGCCGTAGATGGTGAGCCACATCCAGGTAGTTGGTCAGTACGGCGGTTCGTGCTTGTACGGGCATGGCGTGCATACATTCCACGTTGTGACAAATGAGATCTCGCTGTCGCAGTTACCTGCCAGTTATAGAGACTTGATCGTGAAATGAAAAGCGCCGGGTGCGGTAAATCCAACCGGGCCGACTCACGGACGCTGTCATCAAAAGGGAAGTGGCTGACGCTAAATGTAACCCGCTCCGACAAGGCGAATCCTACTGTGCTGCTGGCAGGGTTCGAAACATTCGCGGACCCGCTCGATGGATTGTTCAAGGGTGAATAGCGCGATGAATGACACCACGATTTTGATAGTTCCGGGCTTGCGCGATCACGTGCCAGCGCATTGGCAAACGCTGCTGGAAGCCAGGTTGGACAAGGTCCGCTCAGTACCACCTCTGGAAGACAACAAGCTCAGTCTGGCGGCACGAGTGGATGCGATCCAGCGCGAGCTGGAGCAGATTTCCGGTCCGGTGATCCTGGTGGCCCACAGTGCCGGTGTGCTGATGGTGGTGCACTGGGCCGCCTGTCATGACCGCCCGATCAAGGGCGCTTTGCTGGCCGCACCACCGGACCTCGAGGCCAAATGGCCAATCGGTTATCCGACCGCTGAGAGCCTGCGGGCCAATGGCTGGGACCCGCTGCCAAAAGGGCCGCTGCCGTTCCCGACGATTGTCGCGGCCAGTACCAACGATCACCTTGCTCGCCTGGAGTCGGTGACCCAAATGGCCCGTCAGTGGGGCAGCGAACTGGTCAACCTCGGCGCCGTAGGCCACCTCAATCCAGCCTCCGGCTACGGCGAGTGGCCGCAGGCAGAAGACTTTATCCGCACGCTGGATCGCTAGACGCAAACGCCTGAACAGAACCGCCTGAAGAAGCTCGCATCACTGCCGGACCTGATGTGAGCCGTTGTTAGAGCCAAAAAACAAAAACAACAAAAAACGGAGACAACGTAATGCACACCACGACAGGGCATAGCCCTTTGCGTCGCAGTCTGCTGGCTAACGCCCTGCTGCTCGCCTCCATGCCGGCTGCCCATGCCTTTGAACTGAGCAATGCCAGTGAAGATTGGACCGTGCGCTTCGATAACACCCTCAAGGCCAGTTACGGTCAACGGGTGCAAGGTCAGAATTCGAAGATTGCCAACGCCGCCAACTATAACGACGGCGACAAAAACTTCAGTGTCGGCAGTGCTGTGACCCAGCGGGTCGATCTGCTGACCGAGCTCGATGTGGTTTACCAGCGCAAGATGGGTTTTCGTGTCAGCGCCGCGAGCTGGTATGACCATGCCTATGACGATGTCGGTTCCAACTCCAACCCTTTTCCAGGGCAGGCCGGCAATGCGGGTAACCTGGTAGCGGCTCGTCAGTCCGGCTCTATTCAGCCTGGCGACTCGCTGAACGGCCACGTTGCACGCAAGCATGGGCTGAGCAACTACAGCGACCGTTATTACAACGGTCCCTCCGGTGAGATCCTTGATGCCTTTGTGTTCTACAGCACCGAAGTCGGCGAGGAGTCGATGTTCAGCAGCAAGCTCGGCAGGCACAACATGTTCTGGGGCGAGACCCTGTTCAATGCGGCCAACGGTATCAACTATGGTCAGTCGGCCCTGGACCTGGCCAAGTTGTACAACGTGCCGGGCACCGAAACCAAGGAACTGTTCCTCCCGCGCAACCAGCTTTCCATGTCTTTCACGGTCAATCCGGAGCTGACCTTGGGCGCGCAGTACTTCCTGGAGTTCCGCAACACCCGTCTGCCTGAGGGTGGGACCTACATGGGCGGCTATGACATGTTCGGCGAAGGCGGGGAGGTGTTCTGGCTGCCAGTGCCGACGGCGCTGGGCGGGGCCGGTGCTTTTTTTGGTACGCCGCGCGGGCATGACGTCAAGCCAAACAACTCCGGCGACTTCGGGCTGATGGCCAAGTGGAGTCCGGAGTGGCTGGACGGCACCTTGGGCTTCTACTACCGCAACACCTCGGACCCGATGCCAGTGGTGCTGGTCAATGCGCCCAACCTGCAACAGCCAGGTCTGCCGGGGCTCGCGGGTGCCGAATACCTGGCCGCTTATGCCGATGACATCGACATCTACGGCATCAGCCTGTCGAAAAATGTGGGTCCGGTCAGCGTCGGGCTTGATGTGAACTATCGCGAGAACATGCCGCTGCTGAGCAATTTCACTACCATCAACCCGACCTTGAGTGCACAGGCTGCGCAGGGTCTGGTCAACGGCGACAACCTTATCGGTGCCGTGCCGGGCAGAGGTGACACCGGAACGGCCCGTGGCAAGACTTTCCACGTGGTACTCAACGGTCTGGTGAGCTTTGGCAATACCCCGTTGTGGGACTCGTCTTCGTTGGCGGTAGAAGGTGCCATGACCCATCTGGTCAGCGTCGACAAGGGCCAGCAGTCCTTCAAGGGCAACTCCAGTTACCAGGGCGTCGACAAAGTCGACACCAATGCCTACTCCATCGCGACCAACTTCACCCCGACCTGGTTCCAGGTGTTCCCGGGTGTGGATATGTCCATGCCCGTTTCCTACAACGTCGGCCTCAAGGGCAACTCGGCTGTCCAGTTGGGTGGCAGCGAGAACGCCGGCAGCTACTCCGTAGGCATCGCCGCGGACGTCTATCAAAAGTACAAATTCGACCTGAAGTACGTGGATTCTTTTGGTCCTTTCAATACCTGTGAAACCGGGCTCGATAACAACACCCCCGGCAGTAGTGGGCAGTACCGCTGCATTCCCGGCCAGATCACTTCGCAGGCCGGCCTGGCGCCGCTGCTCAAGGATCGCGGGATGCTCACGGCCTCGTTCAAAACCACCTTCTGATTGACGCTCAGATCACAAAAACAAGTGGAGAGAATTCAGATGAAATTGCTAAATAGCGTGTTGGCAGCTTCCCTGGCGGCTGTCATTGCCGGTCAGGCCCAAGCGGCTGTATCGGCTCAGGAAGCAGCCAGGTTGGGCACCAGCCTGACCAATGTGGGCGCCGAGATGGCAGCTAATGCCGATGGTTCGATTCCAGCCTACAAAGGCGGTCTGACCACCCCGCCAGCCGGCTTCAAGGCGGGCGACGGCATGCGTCCGGACCCGTTTGCCGACGAGAAGCCGCTGTTGGTCATCGATGGCAAGAACGTTGAACAGTACAAGAGTCAGTTGACGGCCACCACGGCAGAGCTTGCCAGGCGCTATCCCACTTACCACATCAATGTGTATCCGACCCATCGCACTGTCGCCCTGCCTCAGGCGGTGCTGGACAACAGCGTGAAAAATGCCACCGGTACCCAGTCCATCAATGGCGGTCTGTCCATCGATAACCTGCTGCCCGGCGTGCCGTTCCCGATCCCGACCTCGGGCAGTGAAGCCATGTGGAACCACCTGCTGCGCGTAGGGGGCAATCGAAATGTCAAATATGACTCCTGGAACGTTGACTCGGCGGGTGTACCGACACTGTCCACCACGGCGCTGTCGTTCTCGAACTATCCGATCTACGACGACATGTCGAAGCCGTTCAAGAGCACTGACGTGTTCTTTCAGATGAAGCTGTATTACACCGGTCCCGCGCGCCGTGCGGGAGAGGCAATCATGCTCAAGGACACTGCCAACCCATTGGAGCAGCCACGCCGCAGCTGGCAGTACCTGCCTGGCCAGCGTCGAGTGAAGCTGGCGCCGGACCTGGCCTATGACACGCCTAACCCTGGTACGGGCGGTGCCGGTACTTACGACGACGTGTTCGTGTTCAACGGTGCGTTGGACCGCTTCGACTGGAAGCTGGTGGGCAAGCAGGAAATGGTCGTGCCCTACAACACCTACAAGCTGACTTACGCTGTGGACGCCAAGCAACTGACGACCCCCAACCACATCGCGTCTGACTTTGTGCGCTGGGAGAAACACCGCGTCTGGGTAGTGGAAGGCACGCTCAAATCCGGCGCGCGGCACATCTACCAGAAGCGCCGCATGTACCTGGATGAAGACAGCTGGATCGCTTTGGCTTCTGACCAGTATGACTCCAGCGGCAAGCTCTACCGTGGCTCCTTCGCCTTCCTCAGCCAGAGTTACGACAAAAACATCCCCGATGTCTCGCCTTTCATGATCTACGACCTGGTGGGCGGCTCCTACAACATCAACGGCATCACGGGCGCGTACGGCGGCATCAAGTACATCGAGTCTCTCTCAAAGGCGCAGTGGGCTCCGGATGCGCTGGCAGCGTCCGGCATCCGCTAAGCGTCAGGCGACAGAAGTCCGGGGTGATCGGTAGAGATCCCCCGGTTACCGACTCCGGCGCCGGACTGCACCTCGTGTGCTGTGCGGTGCCGTTTTCCTGGAAGGTGCGGTATGGGTTCCTTGAAAAATTTCGTACTGGTACTGCTGTGTTCGATGCTGGCGCTATTGCAGGGTGTTGCTCAGGCGGCCGGTTATGTTGATGTGCTGGATCTGCCCGCCAAGCCGAGTCCTTTGGCCGTGCGTAGCCCCTTGATCGGCATCGCTCGCGCCGGTGAGCGCCTGGTCACCGTTGGCCAGCGTGGCCATATTCTTTATTCCGATGACGCTGGCAAGCACTGGCTGCAGGCTGGCGTCCCGGTCAGCAGCGATCTGACCGCGGTGTTTTTTCCTTCTGCCAAACAGGGCTGGGCGGTCGGTAACGACGGTGTCGTGCTGCATAGCAGCGATGCCGGCACCACCTGGCGCAAGCAGCTCGACGGTCGTCAGATCGGCGCCTTGCTGGTCAAGCATTATGAAGCGCTGGCCAGTGCCGAGCCGGCCAACGAGCAGTGGCCACTGCTGGTCGCCGAGGGTCAGCGCCTGGTCGAGCAGGGCGCGGACAAACCGCTGCTCGGCGTCTGGTTCGCCAACGACAAGACCGGCTATGTGGTCGGGGTGTTCAACCTGATCCTGCGCACCGACGACGGTGGCCAGAGCTGGATGCCGTTTCAGGATCGCACCGACAACCCCCAGGGTTTCCACCTCAACGCCATCGCCTCCACCGGTGACAGTGTGTACATCGCCGGCGAGCAAGGCCTGTTGCTCAAATGGGATGACAACAGCCAACGCTTCGCCGCCGTTCCGACGCCCTATCAGGGCAGCTTCTTCGGCGTGCTCGGCAAGCCCGGGGAAGTGTTGGTCTTCGGCTTGCGCGGCAATGTGCTGCGCAGCACCGACGGTGGCCAGAGCTGGACCGCGCTGGACACCGGCCTGCACGTCAGCATCACCGCCGGCCTGATCGATGCCCGTGGCCATTACCGCCTGTTCACCCAGGGCGGGCAGTTGCTGGTCAGCCAGGGCACTGGCGCGCAACTGCATCTGGTGCAGCAACCGGCGCCGACGCCGACGCCGATAGCCGGCGCCACCCAGTCCGCCGCTGGCGCCTTGGTGCTGGCCGGCAGCCGTGGTGCGCGGACGTTGTCCGTCGACCCAGCCCTCGAACCCTAAGAGCGAGAACCCAGACATGGGCAATATCAAACAAGACGCCATGCCGGTGATCCGCGAGCTGCGTGACTTCGATCGGTGCTCTGGCAACCGGTTGGAGCGGCTGGTGTTCAACTTCCGCCCGCTGTTCATGCTGCTGATGGCACTGGCCACCGTGGTGCTGGGCTACATGGCGCTGACCCGTCTGGAACTGCGGCCCAGCTTCGAGAAGATGATTCCGCAGAGCCAGCCGTACATCCAGAATTTCCTGGAGAACCGCCAGTCACTGCGCGGCCTGGGCAACTCGGTGCGGGTGGTGGTCGAAAACACCCAGGGCGATATTTTCGACCCCGGTTACCTGGACGTACTCAAGCAGGTCAACGACCAGTTGTTCCTCACCGAAGGCGTCGACCGCTCCTGGATGAAGTCGCTATGGAGTCCTGGGGTGCGCTGGACTGAAGTCACTCAGGAAGGCTTCCAGGGCGGCCCGGTGATGCCCGATGCCTACCAGGGCAAGCCCGAGCAAATCGAGCAGTTGCGCCAGAACATTTCCCGCGCCGGCATCGTCGGCAGCCTGGTGGCCAGCGACTACAAGTCGAGCATGCTGATCGTGCCATTGCTGGACAAGGCCTCGGCCACTGGCCAGAGCATCAACTACCACCAGTTCTCGCGGTTACTCGAAGAGCAGTTGCGCGACAAGATCGAGTTCTCTGGCGACAGCGCCGCGCGCAAGGCCGGGGCAGAGGGTACGGGCCAGTACAAGGTGCGGGTGATCGGCTTCGCCAAACTCATGGGTGACCTGATCGACGGCCTGATCCAGGTGATGATGTTCTTCGGTCTGGCGGTCGTCACTTCACTGGTGATTATCTATGCCTACACCCGTTGCGTGCGCAGCACCCTGCTGGTGGTTGGCTGTTCGCTGATCGCGGTGGTCTGGCAACTGGGCATCGTCGCCTGGCTGGGTTATGCCATCGATCCGTACTCGGTGCTGGTGCCGTTCCTGATCTTCGCCATCGGCGTGTCCCACGCCGCACAGAAGATGAACGGGATCATGCAGGACATCGCCCGTGGCACCCACAAACTGATCGCCGCGCGCTACACCTTTCGCCGCCTGTTCATTGCCGGTGTCACCGCGCTGCTGGCCGACGCCGTGGGTTTCGCCGTGCTGATGCTGATCGATATCCCGGTGATCCAGGATCTGGCGATCACCGCCAGTATCGGTGTCGCGGTACTGATTTTTACCTCGTTGCTGCTGATGCCGGTGGCGCTGTCTTACATCGGTGTCGGCGCCAAGGCCGCCGAGCGTGCGCTGAAAATCGACACTCGTGCAGAAAAGCATAAAGGCTTCGGCAAACTGTGGGACGCGCTCGATCGCTTCACCACGCGCAAGTGGGCCACGGGGGCGGTATTGGTGGCCACGCTGATGGGCATCGGCGGCTTCATGATCAGCCTGCAACTGAAAATCGGCGACCTCGACAGCGGAGCGCCGGAGTTGCGTGCCGATTCGCGCTATAACCGCGACAACGCCTACATCACCAGCCACTACGCACTGTCCAGCGATATGTTCGCGGTGATGATCAAGACCGCGCCGGAAGGCTGCCTGAACTACCAGACCCTGGTCCTCGCCGACCGTCTGGCCTGGGAGCTGCAACAGTATCCGGGCGTGCAGGCCACGTCTTCGCTGGTCAACGCGGTGCGCCAGATCACGGCCGGCACCTATGAAGGCAATCCAAAGCTCAACAGCATCCAGCGCAACCAGGACGTGCTGAACTATGCCGCGCAACAAGCCTCGGTCAACTCGCCTGAGTTGTTCAACAACGACTGCTCGCTGATGCCGGTGATTGCCTTTCTCACTGACCACAAGGCTGAGACGCTGAATGCCGTGGTGGAGATTGCCGACAAGTTCGCCAAGGAAAACAGCACCAAGGATCGTCAGTTCCTGCTCGCCGCCGGCAGTGCCGGCATCGAAGCCGCGACCAACATCGTGGTGCGCGAAGCCAATCGCACCATGCTGTTTTACGTGTATGCCGCGGTGACGCTGTTCTGTCTGATCACCTTTCGTAGCTGGCGCGCCACGCTGGTGGCCCTGTTACCGCTGGTGCTGACCTCGATCCTCTGCGAAGCCTTGATGGTGGTGATGGGCATCGGTGTGAAAGTCGCGACCTTGCCGGTGATCGCCCTCGGCGTCGGGATCGGTGTGGATTACGCGCTGTATTTGCTCAGCGTTCAGCTGTACCACCAGCGCCAGGGTCTGTCGCTGGCGGATGCCTACCGAAAAGCGGTGTCGTTCACCGGTCGGGTGGTCGGGCTGGTGGGCATCACCCTGGCTGCCGGGGTGGTGTGCTGGGTCTGGTCGCCGATCAAGTTCCAGGCCGACATGGGCATCCTGCTGACCTTCATGTTCCTGTGGAACATGCTGGGGGCGCTGATCCTGATTCCGGCCCTGTCGTACTTCCTGTTGCGCGGGCCCTCGCTGAACCGTCGTACGGCCTCGGATGAGCCAGTGGTGCATGAGTCGCTGCTGCCCGTCAGTGAGACCGGCCATCCGCAAAAAACAGGCATGCCTCATGCCCTCACATTGACCGAGCAAGCCCACCATGTCTGATTACAAAGCCCCTTTGCGCGACATGCGCTTCGTACTCAATGAAGTCTTCGAGGTGTCCAGGCTTTGGGCACAACTGCCCGGTCTGGCCGAGGCAGTCGACGAAGCAACGGCTACCGCCATCCTCGAAGAGGCCGGCAAGATCAGTGCTGGCAGCATCGCACCGCTGCGCCGCAGTGGCGACGAGCAAGGTTGCTCCTGGAGCAATGGCGCGGTGAAAGTCCCGGAGGGTTTTGCCGAGGCGTATCAAGCCTTCGCCGACGGCGGTTGGGTCGGTGTCGGTGGCAACTCGCAGTTCGGTGGCATGGGCATGCCCAAGGTGATCTGCGCCCAGGTCGAGGAAATGGTCACCTCGGCCAACCTGTCGTTCGGCCAGTACCCGATGCTGACCGCCGGTGCCTGCCTGTCGCTCGATGCGCATGCCTGCGAAGGCCTGAAAAAGAAGTACCTGCCCAATATGTATGCCGGGGTCTGGAGCGGCTCCATGTGCCTGACCGAGGCCCATGCCGGCACTGACCTGGGGCTGATTCGCACCCGGGCCGAGCCCCAGTCCGACGGTAGCTACAAGGTCAGTGGCAGCAAGATTTTCATCACCGGTGGCGAACACGATCTGACCGGGAACATCATCCACCTGGTGCTGGCCCGACTGCCGGACGCACCCGCAGGGCCCAAAGGCATTTCGCTGTTCCTGGTGCCCAAGGTGATGGTCAATGACGACGGTTCGCTGGGCGAGCGAAATTCGCTGTCCTGCGGGTCCATCGAACACAAGATGGGCATCAAGGCATCCGCCACCTGCGTGATGAACTTTGACGGGGCGACGGGCTGGATCGTCGACGCGCCGAACAAGGGCCTGGCCGCGATGTTCACCATGATGAACTACGAGCGTTTGGGCGTAGGTATCCAGGGCCTGGCGCAGGGCGAACGCTCCTACCAGAGCGCCGTCGAGTATGCCCGTGATCGTCTGCAGAGCCGTGCGCCAACCGGTGCGCAGCACCAGGATCAGGCCGCCGACCCGATCATCGTGCATCCGGACGTGCGCCGCATGCTGTTGACCATGAAAGCCTTGAACGAGGGCGGGCGGGCGTTCTCCAGCTACGTGGCCCTGCAACTGGACACCGCCAAGTACAGCGAAGACCCGACGGCGCGCACCCGCGCCCAAGAGTTGGTGGCCTTGCTGACCCCGATCGCCAAGGCGTTTCTCACCGACATGGGCCTGGAAACCACCCTGCACGGGCAGATGATTTTCGGCGGCCATGGCTACATTCGTGAGTGGGGTCAGGAGCAGTTGGTGCGCGATGTGCGCATTACCCAGATTTACGAAGGCACCAATGGTATCCAGTCCCTGGACCTGGCCGGGCGCAAGATCGTCGGCAGCGGCGGGGCGCTTTACCGTTTGTTTGCCGCTGAAGTTCGCCACTTCACGGCCAACGCCAGCGTAGAGCTTGGCGAGTTCACCCAACCGTTGAACGCCGCCATGGACACCCTTGACGAACTGACGGCGTGGCTGCTCGACCGGGCCCAGGGCAACCCGAATGAAATCGGCGCGGCCTCGGTCGAGTACCTGCAGGTATTCGGTTACACCACCTATGCCTACATGTGGGCCCTGATGGCCAAAGCGGCTTTGGGCAAGCAAGGTGAAGACGATTTCTACGCCAGCAAACTGGGCACCGCACGCTTCTACTTCGCCCGCCTGCTGCCGCGTATCCACTCACTGAGCACTTCGGTCAAGGCCGGTAGCCACAGCCTCTACTCGCTGGATGCGGCGCAGTTCTGAATCAGGAAGGTACAACCATGCTGAAGACAAAAATAATTCCACCGGCACAAGGCGCATACACCTACCCGCTGTTGATCAAGAGCTTGTTGCTGTCAGGGGTGCGATACGAACCTGCCAATGAGATCGTCTACGCCGACAAGCTTCGATACAGCTACAGGACCCTCATCGAACGAATCCATCGGCTGGCCAATGCGCTGACGGCGGCCGGGGTCAGGGCCGGGGACACGGTGGCCATGCTCGACTGGGACAGCCATCGCTACCTGGAATGTTTCTTCGCCGTGCCAATGATCGGCGCGGTGCTGCACACGGTGAATATTCGCCTGTCACCGGAGCAGGTGCTCTACACCATGAACCACGCCGAGGATGACCTGGTGCTGGTGCATGATGATTTCCTGCCGATGATCGAGCAGATTCATCAGGGCCTGAGCACCGTCAAAGGCTATATCCGCTTGACTGACGATGCCGCAACCGACACCGGGCTTCCTGTGTTGGGTGAGTATGAAAGCCTGTTGTCCCAGGCAGCTAGCCACTATGACTTTGCCGATTTTGATGAAAACTCGGTGGCGACGCTGTTCTACACCACCGGCACCACTGGCGAGCCGAAAGGGGTGTACTTCAGTCATCGCCAACTGGTGCTGCATACCCTGAATGCCGTGGGCACCCTGGGCGTTTACCAAAGCCTGCCATTGCTGCGTTCGAATGATGTGTACATGCCGATCACACCGATGTTCCACGTGCATGCCTGGGGCGTGCCCTATGTCGCGACCCTGATGGGCATCAAGCAGGTGTACCCCGGCCGTTACGAGCCCAATAGCCTGGTCCGGCTTTTTCGTGAAGAGAAGGTCACCTTTTCTCATTGCGTACCGACCGTCCTGCAAATGGTCCTCAACTGTGAGGAAGGCAAGGCGACCCGGTTCGACGGCTGGAAAATGCTCTTGGGCGGCAGTGCGTTGACGTTGGGCATCGCCAGTCAGGCAAGTGCCAAAGGCGTTCAGGTCCACAGTGGCTACGGCATGTCCGAGACCTGTCCGATGCTTTGCCTGAGCTTCCAGCGGGGCGAGGAACTTGAACAGTCCATGCCGGCGCAGTTACCCACTCGCATCAAGACGGGTATGCCAATACCCATGGTCGACCTGAACATCATTGATGCCAACGGCCATGCGGTCGCCCATGACGGCGAAGCCCTGGGCGAAATCGTCGTCCGCGCGCCATGGCTGACCCAAGGCTATCTGAAGGCCCCGGAAAAGGGTGCAGAACTGTGGCACGGCGGCTGGCTGCACACCGGCGACCTGGCTTCCATCGATTCGCAAGGCAGGGTGGAAATCAAGGACCGCATCAAGGACGTGATCAAGACGGGTGGCGAGTGGATCAGTTCGCTGGACCTGGAGAACCTGATCAGCGAGCACGTGTCGGTCACCTCTGTTGCCGTGGTGGGTATTGCCGATGAGCAATGGGGCGAACGGCCCATGGCTCTGGTGGTGTGTGAGCCGGGGCAGTTCGTCGACAAACAGATGCTCGAAGCCCACCTGCAACAGTTCGTGGCCAGTGGCCGCATCAACAAATGGGCAATCCCCAAGCAGTTCAAGTTCGTCGCGGAAATTCCCAAGACCAGCGTCGGCAAGATCAACAAGAAGCTGATTCGGGAAAGCGAGTTGAGCTGAGGGAATCGAGCTATTCCACGGCACCCACTCCTTTTTCCGAACGAGAAAACATCCATGAATGACCTGATCCATTATCAAAACGAAGGTCCTCTGGCCCTGATCGGCCTCGCCCGTGCCCCCGTCAACGCCCTGGGCCAGGCTTTGCGCGAACAATTGCTGGAGGCCTGTGACCGCGCCGCCGCCGATGCCAGCGTGAAAGCGATTGTGCTCTACGGCGAGGGTTTGCCGTTTAGCGCGGGCGCGGATATTTCCGAGTTCGGCAGCCCGGCGTCGTTCGCCAGGCCAGACCTGCCAGGCCTGCTGATCCGTTTGACCGAGCTGGACAAACCACTGATCGCCGCCATCGGTGGTCTGGCGTTCGGCGGTGGACTGGAGCTAGCCCTGGCCTGCGGCTACCGCGTGGCTGAAGCCGGGGCTCGGCTTGGCCTGCCGGAAATCAAGCTTGGCTTGCTACCCGGTGCCGGTGGTACTCAGCGCTTGCCGCGTCTGATCGGTGCCGAGGCGGCGCTGGAGATGATTGCCTCCGGCCAGCCGATTAACGCTAATCGAGCACTGACGCTAGGACTGCTTGATCGCGTGGCACAAAGCGCTGACAGCTTGCTCGACACGGCCAAGGCGTTGGCCGCAGAACTGATTGCCGGGCAGGCGCCGGCTCGCCCGACCTGGCCACAAGCGAACCCGGGCGCAGCCCTGCCGGCGAATTATTTCGCCGACTATCGCGCCGCCAATCAGGCTCGCTGGAAAGGCCAGAGTGCGCCGCAGCGAGTGGTGACGGCGATCGAAGCAGCCTGCAACCTGCCGTTGGCCGAGGGCCTTGCCAAGGAGGGCGAGCTGTTCAAGGAGGCCGAGGCTTCCAGCGAGTCCGAGGCCCTGCGCCATGTATTTTTCGCCGAGCGTGAAGTCGGCAAATTGCCGGGTCTGGATGCCGGCACGCCGATCCGTCCTGTCACTCAGGTTGCGGTGATCGGCGCCGGCACCATGGGCGGCGGGATTGCCATGAACTTCGCCAATGCGGGCATGGCGGTGACGCTACTGGAGCTCAAGGCCGATGCCCTGGCACGTGGCCTTGAGCTGATTCGCAAAAATTACGAAACCAGTGTCCAGCGCGGCAAGCTCGCAGCCGGGCAGATGGACGAGCGTCTGGCGCTGATCCACGGCACCCTGGACTACGCCGATATCGCCGACGCGGACCTGGTGATCGAAGCCGTGTTCGAGAACTTGTCGATCAAGCAGCAGGTGTTTCGCACCCTGGACGAGGTGTGCAAGGTCGGGGCGATCCTCGCCAGCAATACCTCCACCCTGGATGTCGACGCCATTGCCGCCGTCACGCGCCGGCCGCAGGACGTCGTCGGCCTGCATTTCTTCAGTCCGGCCAACGTCATGCGCCTGCTCGAAGTGGTACGCGGCACGGCCACGGCCGCCGATGTCCTGGCCACCACGCTGAAAATCGCCAAGCGCATCGGCAAGATCCCGGTGGTGTCCGGGGTGTGCTTCGGCTTCATCGGCAACCGTATGCTCGAACTCTATTCCCGCGAAGCGCACCGTCTGCTGCTGGAAGGCGCCACGCCGGCGCAGATTGACAGTGTGCTCACCGGCCTTGGCATGGCGATGGGGGTCATGGCCATGCACGATCTGGCGGGCATCGATGTCAGTTTCCTGGTGCGCGAGTCGCGCCGTGACGTCATCGCCCACGATCCCGGCTACTGCAAGCTTGCCGATGCGCTTTACGCCCTGGGCCGTTTTGGCCAGAAGAGCAGTCGCGGCTATTACCGCTACGAAGGCCGTGAGCGCAAGGATGACCCTGAAGTGGTCGCCTTGGCCGAGCGCATCGCAGGCGAACTGGGCATCCAGCGCCGCGTCATCAGCGATCAGGAAATTCACGACCGTTGTCTGTTGATGCTGGTCAACGAAGGCATCCAGTTGCTCGACGAAGGCATCGCCCAGCGCAGCAGCGACATCGACCTGGTCTGGATCAACGGCTATGGCTTCCCGGCCTGGCGCGGCGGTCCGCTGCACTACGCCGAAGGGCTGGGGCTGGCACAAGTGCTGGAACGTATCGGCCATTACCGCCAGACACTCGGCGCATACGGAGCGATGTGGTTCCAGCCGGCAGCACTGCTTGAGCACCTGGTGGCCAGCGGCAAGACCCGCATCGAACGCATCTGACTTTTCGGCGGCCACTGCACATTGGCCGCCCCGACCCGTCACGCAAGGAATTGCAACATGAAAGAAGCCGTCATTCTCTCCACCGCCCGTACCCCCATCGCCAAGGCTTTCCGGGGCGCGTTCAACACCATCAAGTCACCGACCATGGCCAGCCACGCGATCCGTGCGGCGGTCGAACGTGCCGGTATCGAAGCCGGGGAGATCGAAGACCTGGTCATGGGCACCGCACTGACCAGCGGCACTGCCGGTTTGAACCTCGCACGCATGGCGGCACTGGCCTCGGGCCTGCCGTTGTCGGTCAGCGGGCAGACCCTGGATCGCCAATGCGCCTCGGGCCTGATGGCCATCGCCACGGCCGCCAAGCAGATTATCGTCGACGGCATGCCGGCGACGATCGGTGCTGGTCAGGAAAACATCAGCGCGGTGCAGAATCGCAACATGGAATGGGCCTACGCCGAGCGCGACCCGCAGGTGGAGCGCAACGCCATCCACGCCTACATGCCCATGCTGCAAACCGCCGAGCTGGTTGCTCAACGCTATGGCATCAGTCGTGAGGCGCAGGACGCCTACGCCCTGCAATCGCAGCAACGCACCGCAGCGGCGCAGCAGGCAGGGCTGTTCGACGGCGAAATCGTTCCGGTCAGCAGCATTCGGCAGGTAATCGACAAAGCCACAGGCGAGGCGCGCCTGGAGCAAGTCACCCTGCGTCAGGATGAAGGCAACCGTCCGCAGACCCGGCTGGAAGACCTGATCAACCTCAAGCCGGTGATCGAGGGCGGCTGCATCACTGCCGGTAACGCCAGTCAACTGTCGGACGGCGCCAGCGCCTGCGTGCTGATGGATGCGCGTCTGGCCGAGCAGCGCAACCTCAAGCCGCTGGGCCTGTACCGCGGCATCGCGGTAGCCGGCCTGGCTCCGGAAGAAATGGGCATCGGCCCGGTGCTGGCGGTTCCCAAGTTGCTCAAGCAACACGGCCTGAAGGTCGACGATATCGGCCTGTGGGAGCTCAACGAAGCGTTTGCCTGCCAGGTGCTTTATTGCCGCGACACCTTGGGCATCGACGACGCCCGATTGAACGTCAATGGCGGCTCCATTGCCATCGGCCACCCTTATGGAATGAGTGGTGCGCGGATGGTCGGGCATGCTTTGCTGGAAGGCCGTCGACGCGGTGTGAAGTACGTGGTGGTGACCATGTGCGTCGGCGGCGGGATGGGCGCGGCCGGACTCTTCGAGGTGTTCCAGTGAACGGGTCGAGCACTGTGTGTGCGGTTGCACAGAGGCGGGGCGGTGTTCGGTTCTAGCAAGAGGGCGCTGCGGTGATTAGCACCGCAGCGTAGGACTCGTTTAAAGCGCTACGTCACGCATGCTGGTCATGTCGATCACAAAGCGGTACTTCACGTCGTTGCGCTGCAGGCGGTCAAAGGCCGTGTTGATGTCCTTGATATCAATCATTTCGCAGCTGGGCAATACCTGATGTTCGGCGCAGAAATCCAGCAGTTCCTGGATTGCCTGGATGCCACCGATGAGCGAGCCGGCGATGGTACGGTTGTTGCGGATCAGCAAGCCGCCATGGATGGGTTCCAGTGGTTCGATGGCACCGACCAGCACCAGTACGCCTTCGCGACCCAGCAGCATCAGGTAGGGGTTGACGTTGTGCCGGCTGGGAATGGTGTCGATGATGAATTCGAAGGCATTGGCCGCCGCCGTCATGGCCGGCGAATCGTTGGACAGCAGTACGTGTTTGGCACCCAGGGCGCGGGCATCGTCGGCCTTGCCCGGTGAGGTGGTAATCACGGTCACCTCGGCACCGAGCGCCACGGCCAGCTTCACCGCCATGTGCCCGAGCCCGCCGAGGCCGACCACCGCGACTTTCGAGTCCTTGCCCACACCGTAGCGGCGCATCGGGTTCCACACGGTAATGCCGGCGCATAGCAATGGTGCGGCGAAACGCGGATCGAGGCTTTCGGGCATGCGCAGTACGAACTGTTCACGCACGACAATATGCTCGGAGTAACCGCCATAGGTGATCTCGCCGGTGTGACGATCCTTGCCGTTATAGGTAGGCGTCGGACCATGGGCACAGAGTTGTTCCTGATGCTCGTGGCAAGGTGCGCACTGCAGGCAGCTATCGACCTGGCAACCGACGGCAACCCGGTCGCCGACTTTGAAGCGGCTGACGTTACTGCCGACGGCAGTGACATGCCCGACGATCTCGTGGCCTGGCACGATGGGGTAGACCGTGTTGTTCCAGTCGTTGTGCACCTGATGGGCATCGGAATGGCAGACGCCGCAATAGGCGATATCGATAGCGACGTCATCGGCACGCAAGTCGCGACGCTCGAAACGAAACGGCGTGAGGGCGGAGTGGGGCTCGAAGGCGGCAAATCCCAGGCAAGTGGTCATGGGTAAGTCCTGTAGGAATCAACGCGTACCCCCGGCAATGGCCAGGGGTACAGGAGGGGTTAGATCGACGGGCGCAACCATGGCGCCGGGGTCGTTTCCGGCGAGGCGATCTGGTTGACGATCCACTTGCCCATGCGCCGCAGTGGCTCGATGGAGTCTTGCGGACCCGCCCATTTCAGCCCCGCCGCGTAGCCCAGCGAGACGATTCGCTGAGCGCCATACAGGGGCAGAATGTCCTTGAGATCTTCCTTGATGCTTTCCGGATAGACACCGACGGTCTGGGTGTAGGCATCCACGGCATCCATCATCTCGGTCAGGTCATCGACCGGCACCAGGTTGGCGGTGCGGTCGTCGAGCCGGGTGGCAAACGACACCGACTCCGGAATCTGTGAGCAGATGACGGCGCCTTCACCGTCCTGGCCGCCAATCACCTGGTACCACTCATCATCCAGGCGCAGCGCGTCGACTTCGGCCTTGAGGCCCTGGTCGTAGCGTTTGGGCACGGTGCTGAGGGTGTTGGGCAGGGTCTGCATGGCGTCGTAGACATAACGGCCGAAGGTATTCAGATTCGCCAGGCCGGCCTCATCGGTGCCGCTCTGCACATAGACCACCCGGGCGCACACACAGGCCTTCTGGTTCAGTGCGCCAATGTCGCTGGCCAGGCGCAGGGCGGCCTCGCGCATGGTCGCTTCACTGTCGAAGGCACCCTTGCCGATGATGCTGGCGCTGCGTTTCGGGTCGAGGGAGATCAGCTCCAGGCCCGGTTGGATGTAGCGGGTGACATGCTTCATCGAATTGAAACCGCCCCAGGCAACGATCTTCTCCAGGTTCTGCGGCTGGTACAGGCGTTCTTCGAAGGCCTGGTCGCCACCTTTCCAGTAGGCGACGCTGAGGTGTTTGGTCAGCGGGTGGTCCGGCGCCATCTCAACCATGGTGCGGGCGATGGCCAGGGCCGTGAACGGGTCGTTGGACGGCGCCTTGATGATCGCGTCGCTGCGCAGCACCATGTTGCGCAGGATGGTCAGCAGGGACAACCCGGTCGCGTTGCCGGCGACGATATGCAGGGTGCGGGCGCCGAAGCAGCGCACATCGAGTTCGGTGCCGTCGATCAAGCGCTGCTTGACCCAGCCTTCCAGGTACTTGACGCCCACTGAGTTCTCCACCTGTTCGGTGACTGACTCACGGGTGAGCATGTGGCGCAGCCCCATGTAGCTGCCCTTGACCATGCTCGGAGTGACCGGCGCAGTCAGGTACGACAGCTCGCAGGCTTCCTGCAAGTAGGGGTTTTTGTCGAATTCAAGACGTTCACCGAGGGCTTCGGCGTAGTCGAGGATGTCGTTGAAACTGAGGGTGTACAGGTCGGCCAGCCTGGCCGGATTACCCAGCGGCAACTGGTCGATATACTTGTGCGCATCCGGGGTCTGGAACACCAGGTCACCGCCGCGGCCACCCACGTCGATCAGGTTGTCGGTGATGACTTTGCCGCGGATGATCATTGGCGCAATAGGTTTGCTCATGGGGTTAGCCCTCTAAAGTGTTCAGGAAATCCATCGCCTGGCGATGGGAGTCTTCTGTTGCTGCACAAGTGATCTTGTCGTCGCCACCATTGAGTTCGCTGTAGCGCTGGATCGGCCCGACGACGTAGCAACTCGGCCGGCCGCATGCGCAAGGCTTGTCCCATTCGACGGTGATTTCATCGCCGGTGATAAAACCGCCCCAACGGATCTCGGCGCCGAGGTCGAAGAAGGCTGCACGACCGGTCACGCGGCCTTTGCGCGGCAGTGGCTTGCTGGTCTCTGGATCGAGCAGGTAGGGGACGACGGTGGGGGCGAAGTGGAAGTGGCCTGCTTCGCACCGCGCGTGGGCGCCGCCGACGATTTCGGACATTGCGTAGGATTCGTTGAGCGTCTTGGCACCGGTGAAACGCAGCACGTCTTCACGCCAGCCCTCGGGTTGTACGACACCCTTGCCGCCGCCGGCGGTGTGCACGAACGAGTCAGGGTGGAAGACACCTTCCAGGCCCCGCGCAAGGCCGGCCTTGGCCATGCTGTGCAGCAGGTTCCAGGTCGCGCCGATGTACACGCGCTGACCATTGAGCTTGGTGGACATATGATCGAAGAAGGTCGCCAGGTGCTGTGGCATGTCGGCTTGCAACTGGTCGAAAGCCTTCTTCTTTTCCAGCAGTTCCGGGCTGATCACCAGGCGGTCGAGGGTGCCTTTGGACTGTGCCGCGCGCAGCTTGGCCCCCAGGTGCAGCACGTCGGTGCTGAGGGTGGTCGGGTAAGCGGCATGGAAATGCGATTCGTCCGGCAACAGTGCTGGAATCATGGCGGCATGGACGCGCACATGGCTCAGGTAACCCTTGCGGTAGTAAGGGTAGATCGTGTGCAAGTTGGGCTCCGGGGTGTCCGGACCCTCCATGTTCCACACCATCATCTTGCGCAGTTGAGCGAATTTTTCCCACTCATGTACACCCTGGGGCAGGAACGACAGGGTGCCGGAAGTGCCCGAGGTGTGACTGATGCGCAGCTGCGGCACGCCTTCGTCCATGGTCTCGAACCAGTCATCCAGGCCTTGGCAATCGCTGACGTTGACCGCGGCGATGGCTTCGGCAACCTCTGGCGTCACCAGTTTGCCCAGCCATTTGTTGATCTGGCCGAAGCTGCGCTTCTCCAGCAACGATGGCGGGTAGGACTTGTAAACGGTGTGTTCGAACAGCAGCGGCACTACGTCGTCGAGTTGCTCGATCTTTTCCACGCCTTGGGCGTCGGCGAGTTTCTTCAGTACCGGTATGCGCTCGCGGAGTTCTTCGAAGCGTTGCTTCAGGGCGTTGAGTTGTAGCGCGTCGATTTCGGCGCGGGGCAAATGGTTCCAGGCTTGCTGGGAATAGTTGACCAATTCTGCCGGGTTGTTCAGCAGCTGCTGGGTTTTTTGTTCTATCGACAGTTGTGCAGTGGGCATTTTCTGGCTCGCTACTCGACTAGTGGGAACCGGCGAGGCCGGGGAAGGGTGCGGCTCAAGTATGGGGATGCCGCTTCGGAATTTGTTCCGGATTCATGTGCCGGTCGATATGACACAAGTAGCTGATAAACAAGGAAAAAAATAAGCGTATCGAGGTGCCCGTGCAGGCCGTTCCGGATTCGGGGTGGGTGACCGGATTTCAGGCGGGATCAGGAAGTGGGCTGGCATACACTCTGTCTCGCTCACTCCTGTCAATGAGGGGAGCGCTGCCACTCAGACGGCTATTCGTGAGGGGTTTCCGGTTGGCGTATGGGCTTTGCAATCGCCATGAAAACTCAGCGCAACACACACCTATTCGTGAGGCTTCCATGTTGAAAATGGTATTTCAAACCACTCCATCAATGATCATCGAACGCGGTGCGTCGACCCGGCTCGCCGATCATGTTCGCGCCAGGGGCTGCAAATCGGTTTTGCTGGTGACCGATGCGGGGGTTATTGCGGCTCGGCTTCTGGATGCGGTGCTCGCCGGTTTCGAGGGCCAGGACATAGCCGTCAGCGTGTTTTCCCAGGTACAGGCCGACCCGCCGGAGTCGGTGATCCTGGCGGCGGTGGATGCCGCGAAAAGCTGTGGCGCCGATTGCGTGGTGGGGCTGGGCGGCGGCAGTTCGCTGGATGCCGCCAAGCTGGCTGCGCTGTTGGCGAGCAGTGGCGAGTCGTTGAGTCAAGTCTATGGCATCAACCAGACCAAGGGCCCGCGCCTGCCGCTGATTCTGGTGCCGACCACGGCAGGGACCGGTTCGGAGGTGACTTCGGTCTCGGTCGTGACCACCGGTGCCGGTGAGAAGAACGTGGTTTATTCGCCAATGCTGTTGCCCGACCTGGCGGTGCTGGATGCGGAGCTGACCCTTGGCCTGCCGCCCCACGTCACTGCAGCGACCGGTATCGATGCCATGGTCCATGCCATCGAGGCCTACACCACCAGGAACCTGAAGAATCCGATTTCCGATTGCCTGGCACGAGAGGCGCTGCGTCTGTTGTCCGGCAGTCTGTTCCAGGCCTGCCTGGATGGCAGCAACCTGCAAGCGCGGGAGAACATGTTGCTGGGTGCCTGCCTGGCGGGCATGGCGTTCGCCAACGCGCCAGTGGCGGCGGTGCATGCCCTGGCGTATCCCCTCGGCGCACGTTTCCATATACCGCACGGACTTTCCAATGCGCTGGTGCTGGGGCCGGTGATGCGCTTCAATCTCGAGGCGGTGGCGCCGCTGTATGCGCAACTGGCCGATATCGTCCTGCCTGGCACCCTGGGTACCGATACAGAAAAAGCCGCTACGCTGGCCAACTACCTTGGCACCCTGGCCGGTGAACTGGGCCTGTCGACCCGCTTGCGTGACCTGGGCATCGTCGAGTCCGACATCGAGGCGCTGGCTATCGATGCGATGAAGCAGCAGCGCCTGCTCGGCAACAATCCGCGGCAGCTGTGCCTGGAAGATGTGCGCTCGATCTACAGGGAAATCCTATGAGCAACAAACTCAAACGGCCGTGCCGGGACGAGTTTCGCCATTTCACCAAAGTGCCGACGCGCTTTGGTGACAATGACTCCTTTGGGCATGTGAACAACGTGGTCTACTACTCGTACTGTGAGTCGGCGATCACGGCGTTCCTGGTCGAACAGGGCACCCTGGACATTGCCAACAGCCCGGTGATCGGGTTGATCGTCAATTCCGGTTGCACCTACTTTGCGTCCATCGGCTTCCCCGACCAGATCAATGTCGCAATGAAAATATCCCGTCTGGGTAACAGCAGCGCACGCTACGAGCTGGCACTGTTTCGCAACGATGAGCATGAAGCGGCCGCAGCGGCCCATATCGTCTATGTGTACGTCGACCGCGCCAGCAACACCTCGGTGCCCATCCCGGAAACGGTGCGTTG
Organism: Pseudomonas sp. GL-RE-26; assembly: GCF_019956275.1. Lineage (NCBI taxonomy): Bacteria > Pseudomonadati > Pseudomonadota > Gammaproteobacteria > Pseudomonadales > Pseudomonadaceae > Pseudomonas > Pseudomonas sp. GL-RE-26. The sequence goes on along the minus strand of NZ_JAHBDI010000007.1, from coordinate 51,035 downwards.
TGTACTCGCGAGACTCGCTGACTAAGCGAGTCGGCTCGGTCATACTCCAGTTTGCTGCTTGTCGGTTTTGCCACGGTGGCAATGAGCAGCATTCTGGAGAGGACACCATGATCAAACCAACCCCTGACAAGCCGGGCGTGCAGGTCGAAATACCTGCCCAGCCGCGCAAGGAACCGCGGCAGGCACGCTCGATCGCGCTGGTCACGGCCGTGAAACAGGCCGGTCGGCAGATTCTCGAAAGCGAGGGGCGGGAAGCCTTGAACGCCATGCGCCTGGCCGAAGACTCAGGGGTGGCGATCAGTTCGATCTACGAGTACTTCCCGACGATGGAGTCGTTGATCGCTGCAGTGTTTGATGATTACCGGACTGAAGCCCGCATCGGACTGTACGCCGACATTATGGCGCTGCCGTCTGGCACCACGTTGTTAGACGGGATTTTGCTGGCCCTGCGGGCCGTACTGGCCGCCCATCACAAGAAAACCCTCTACGATCCTGCGTTCAGCGTGCGCTCCACTCATTATGACGAGCTGGTGCGACTGGATGTGGTCAAGGCCAAGCAGCTTTGGACCGCCACTGCGAGTTCGGCCTTGATGAAACGCTTCGCCAGCGAAATCCGGGTCAAGGACCGGGAAAAGGCCGAGTTTCTGGTTTACCAGACCTGGTCGGTGCTACCTCGGGCCATGCTGTTGGAAAGACCGGGCTACCTCACTGACGAGGACACGCCCAAGTTGATGGCGCGCATGCTGCACGCAATGTTGACGGACCCGAGCCCTTGAACCGCGAACAAAGCGACGCCCCGCAAGCGGGGCGTCAGGTGTTACGCAGCGCAGGCGGCGTGGCGGCTCAGATACCGATGCACAGGTATTTGATTTCCAGGTAGTCCTCGATGCCGTACTTGGAGCCTTCGCGGCCCAGGCCCGAGGCCTTGATGCCGCCGAACGGCGCCACTTCGTTGGAGATGATCCCGGTGTTGACGCCGACAATGCCGTATTCCAGCGCTTCGCCCACACGGAACACACGGCTCAAGTCGCGAGCATAGAAGTACGAGGCCAGGCCGAATTCGGTGTCATTGGCCATGGCGATCACCTCGGCTTCATCCTTGAAGCGGAACAGCGGTGCCAGCGGGCCGAAGGTTTCTTCTTTGGCGACAGCAGCGTTGCGCGGTACATCGACCAGCACAGTCGGCTCGAAGAAGGTCCCGCCCAGGGCGTGCGGCTTGCCGCCGGCGACCACACGAGCCCCTTTGCTCACGGCATCGTCAATGTGCTCCTGGACCTTGGCCATGGCCTTGGCGTCGATCAGGGGACCTGTGGTGATGCCGTTTTCCAGGCCGTTGCCGATGTTCAACCTGGCCACGGCGGCGGTGAGTTTTTCGACGAAGGCATCGTAGACACCGTCCTGGATGTACAGGCGGTTGGCGCAGACGCAGGTCTGGCCGTTGTTGCGATACTTGGAGATCAGCGCGCCCTCGACGGCGGCGTCCAGGTCGGCGTCATCGAACACGATGAAGGGTGCATTGCCGCCCAGTTCCAGCGAGACTTTCTTGATGTCCTTGGCGCACTCGACCATCAGCTGGCGGCCGATTTCGGTGGAGCCGGTGAAGGTCAGCTTGCGCACGATCGGGTTACCGGTCAGCTCGGCGCCGACTTCGCCGGCACTGCCGGTGACCACGCTGAACACACCCTTCGGAATACCGGCGCGCTCGGCCAGTTCCGCCAGGGCCAGGGCCGAGTAGGGCGTTTGCGAGGCCGGCTTGAGGACCATGGTGCAACCGGCGGCCAGGGCCGGGCCGGCCTTGCGGGTAATCATCGCCGAAGGGAAGTTCCACGGGGTGATGGCGGCAGTGACACCGATCGGTTGCTTGAGCACCATCAGGCGCTTGTCGACCTGGTGACCGGGGATCATGTCGCCATAGACGCGCTTGGCTTCTTCGCCGAACCACTCCAGGAAGGAGGCTGCATAAGCGATTTCGCCACGGGACTCGGTCAGCGGCTTGCCTTGTTCGAGGGTCATCAAGCGGGCCAGGTCTTCCTGGTTGGCCATCATCAGGTCGAACCACTTGCGCAGTTTGTTGGCGCGTTCCTTGGCGGTCAGGGCGCGCCAGGCCGGTAATGCCTTGTCGGCGGCCTCGATGGCGCGCCGGGTCTCGGTAGCGCCCATCTTCGGCACGCTGCCGATGATTTCACCGGTGGCCGGGTTGTTGACCTTGAGGGTCTGGCCGTTGTCGGCATCTACCCATACACCGTCGATATAGGCTTGCTGGCGGAACAGTTTCGGATCGTTGAGTTGCACGCGTGATTCCTCGCTGCTTGGTTATCGTTAATGGGGGGCTGCGATGGAGGCCGCCATAGGGGCGGGTTGGACGGAGCTGTCGGGTTTGACGAAACTGGCGCCATTGCGGGTAAGCTGTTCGCGGACCTTGTCGACGATGTACGCGCCGATCGGGATGGCGGAGGTCGCGGCAGGTGACGGAGCGTTGCAGACGCTGACGCTGCGAGCGGTGTTGACGAACAGGAAGTCGTCGATCAACTTGCCGTCCAGCGAGACAGCCTGGGCGCGGACACCCGCCGGGTAGGCGGTGAGATCGCTCTTGGTGAGGCTCGGGCAGTACTTCTGCACTTGCTTGAGGTAGCCGCCCTTGAACAACGAGTTTTTCATCTCGATCAGTCCGGGGCGCAGGTTCTTCTTCAGCACCTTGAGAATGCCCGGGGTGGTCAGGGTTTCGAACATATCGGACAGCGAGACATCGGTCTTGCGATAACCTTCGCGCTTCATCGCAAGCACCGCGTTGGGGCCGACGGTGACGGTGCCGTCGATCATGCGGGTCAGGTGTACGCCGAGGAACGGCATGGACGGATCCGGGATCGGGTAGATCAGGTGGTTGACGATCTGGTTGTGCTGCTTGGGCAGCAGGTAGTACTCGCCCCGGAACGGGCAGATGATGAAGTTCGGCTTTATCCCGAGCATGCGCACAACGCGGTCGGCCATCAGGCCCGAGCAGGTGATCAGGAAGCGCCCGTGGTGCTCCTGGTCGCTGCAGCGCACCACCACTTCATCGGGACGCTCATCGATGGCGACTACTTCGCTGTTGTAGCGGATCTCGCCACCGGCGGCTTCGAATTCGCCGCCCATGGCCGCAGTGACCTGGGCGTAGTTCACGATGCCGCTTGAAGGCACGAAGATCCCGCCCAGGCCGACGATGTTCGGCTCGCGCTCACGCAGCTCGGCGGCCGTCAGCCAGTCACGCTTGATGCCATTGGCTGCGGTGCGTTCCCACAGCGCGCGCATGCGCTCCATTTCCAGCTCGTTGGTGGCCACCAGCAGCTTGCCGCACTCGTCATAAGGGATGCTGTGCTTGTTGCAGAAGGCCTTGGTGGCCTTATTGCCTTCCAGGCAGAAACGCGCCTTCAGGCTGCCCGGGGTGTAGTAGACACCGGCGTGGATCACGCCACTGTTGTGGCCGGTCTGGTGCCTGGCCGGGCCGGACTCTTTCTCCAGCAGGAGGATTTTGGCGTCCGGGTAAACCTGGGCCAGTTGCATGGCCGTGGACATGCCCACGATGCCGGCACCGATGATGATGAAGTCGTACACAGCCATTAGCCTGCACCCACCTGAATTACGTTCTTGTTGGAAACACCACCACGCGTGGCGGCCCTCACCGGTTCAACCCTTGGCAAACCTTATTGGCCGCGCTGGTACAGGGTTTTCTGATAACTGATGTAGCCACGCTGGCGCATCAGTTCACGACGCAGGCCCTGGTGGGCGATAAAGCGGTCACGGCCGTGCAGCCAGAACATGTTGTTGACCAGCACGAAGCTGCCGACCGGCACCGGTACCGACAGTTTCTGCGGGCTGCCTTCCAGCGATTCGCTCAGGGCGTTCAGCCAGATTCCTTCCTCGAAGTCTTTAGGCTGCACGAACTGGTCGATGTAGCGCATGGTCGGGCGACCTTCGGCGTCGTTGTCGAACACTGCGTGGAACACGTCTTCGCGCACGTTCTTGCTCGGTGGTGCGGTGAAGCGCATTTCACGGCGAGCCAGTGGGTGAGTGTAGTAGTGGTGCAGATCTTCCCAGTCATCCAGGTGCAGCAACAGGGAGTTGCCGCCTTCCATGTTCTGCTCGTCGATCTTCATCATCATCACGTAGTCGGTGCGCTCCTGGACAAAGGTGCCGTCGTTGTGCAGTTCCATGACCCGGTGTGGCTGACGCAGGTAGCTGTCGGAGTTGTCGCTGTTGAGCACCACAAAGCGAGCGTAGAACTGGCCGCTCATGGCATCGAAGTTGGAGCGACCGATCAGGTGGGCGACTGCAGAGGAGAACTTGACCATGTCATCGGCCTGGGACACGTCGTTCAATCCTTCAGGCGTGATCAACATGCCACCGGTGGCGCGGTCCAGGATGGTGTTGACCAGTACCGGGCGCAGGGTGCCTTCGCACAGCTCGTCAAGGATCTGGGCGACCCGGAAACGCAGGAACGACTTGTACTCCAGTGCCTGGACCGGCCACTCGGCCACCGCCTTGACGAACGCGTCGACGGTTTCCTTGGCGAATTTCAGCTCAAGCAGGCGCGGCGACTGGCTGGAAGGGGTAAGGGTGAAGCCCTTGCTCTGCGATGGCAGCGGCATCACAAGGTCCTGAATTTGAGTAAAGGCGTTCATGGCAACTCCCGGGCGAAGGTAGTGATTGGCGCCTTCCAGCAGTGGTCTGGATCTGGCAGAAGAAAAATATCGCCATAAAACTAAAATGTCTACATTTTTATAATTGAGCGACAAAACATGAAATTGTCGAATGTTTTTCGTCTGATAGATGTTTGGGTATGATTGGGGTTTGGCAAGTTCTGGAGCAGCACCTTGGATAGCGTCACCCCCAGGCTCAACTCTGCATTCAGCGGGTATGAACGGCTCAAGCTGGACATCATCCGTGGCACATTCAAGCCCGGTGAAAAACTCCTCATGAGCGGGCTCAAGGAGCGCTATGACCTGGGTGTCGGCCCGCTGCGCGAAGCACTTTCGCAGTTGGTGGCAGAACACCTGGTGGTGGTCATCAGTCAGAAAGGCTACCGCGTAGCCCCCATGTCGCTGTCAGAGATGCAGGACATCTATGATGCTCGCGCCAATCTTGAAGCCATGATCGTGGGCCTGGCCATCGAGCGAGGTGATGACGCCTGGGAAGCCCAGATCCTGGCGCAGTCTCATACCTTGTCAAAGGTCATGGACGTGACAACCCGCGAGAAGGTGCTCGACGTTTGGGATGAGCGGCACAAGGCCTTCCACAGTGCCATCGCGGCGGGTTGCGGTTCCAGGCAATTACTTCAGGCGCGTACTTACCTGTTCGACCAGGCCGAGCGCTATCGTCACTTGTGGTTGACGCAAACGGTGTTCTCCGAAGAGGCCCTGGCGTTGAAACGCAAGGAACATGCCGCGCTGGTCGAAGCCATTCTGGCCCGCGACACCGTTCGAGCGACAACCATGATGCGCACCCATCTGATGACGCCAGTACCCATCATTGTCGAGGTAATGCAGCGCGACGAGTGGGCGAAGCTTTCCTGATAATGGGCAAACCAATACCACGAAAAAAAGCTTCCAGCTTCTGCACTACCTGCAGCATGGCGACATTAAGGCTAAGGGAGACGTCAGTTGCTTTGACGGCGACGACGTCGTGTTCACCGATGGATCGCGTGAGGAAATCGATCTGGTGCTATACGCCACGGGTTACAACATGAGTACCCCGTTCGTTCCCTAGTCATATTTTGATTGGCAAGGCGGTCGGCCAAGGTTGAATCTGACTGCCTTCAACCCGAAGCACCAAACGCTTTTTGGCGTTGGTTATCTGGAAACCAACTCCAGCGCTTACACCCTCTTTGACCGCGTATCACAGATGGTCGCGAACTACTTGTTCGATCAGATACACCGCCCCGGTCGATGACGTCCAGGCTGACCCCCAAAGCCTGCATCATGGTCGCACCGGTACGGCGCAGGTCATGCCGTCCAGTCGCCGTTTTGGCCGTCGGCAAGGACCAGGGTATCGTCGTGACGCCGCCTGGAGAGGGCCTTGCGGTTTTTGAATCGGGCCTGATGATCGCCGATCTGTTTGCTGACTACCTTTACGTCCACATGCCGATCATCCTGCTTGTTCGGAAAGCACCACTGCGAATGTCCCGTCAGGATTTTGAGTTCCTGAAAGAAATGCAGGGCGAAGGGGGAGAGTAAGACATGGTGGTCCTGTTTCTTGCCCCGGGAGCCTTTGACGTTTTCACTTGGGAGGAACCAGGTTTGCCGGTCAAGATCGACATTTTTCCATTCGGCCTGCAGCAACTCGCCAATCCGGCACAGGGTGCCCAGACTGATCCAGAGCGCGAGTTGAGTCTCCTTCTTTAATGGACGAATACCCTCGTACTTTTGACCAGCGGGGAGGGCGTTGTAATCGGTGGTCATTTGCTGGAAGCGGTTGTGCAATTCCAACAGCTCAGCCGGGGAAAGGATGCGGCTTCTTTTCGCTTCGTAGTCGGCAGGGATCAGGGGGGCGATATCGACCAGTTCCGTTGGATCGCCCTCGACCAATAAAGCCCGCCAAGGCTGGCGTTTTCTGGCCCAGTTGAACATCTGGGTGAGGTCGGCGAGGAAACTAATGGCTTGCCGGTGAGCGCCTCGGTTGACCACGGTGCGGATCTAGATGTTGATGCATTTCCCGCCCCCGTTGCTGCGCACCATTTATTCACACCGTATTCCTGCCGCGACGCGTCATCTGGTTCAAGTCTAAAGACAGCCCCGAGAGCCAGGTCTTCCAGCACCCTAAGATCCCAAATACTTTGACAATCACCCTGTCATCTGTAACGATAATTTCGTCAGTGTACTGATTGAATTTGACGCATTGGCATTTCGTGAAAAGCACGTGATGTAGCTGGGCACGCTCCGCCTCCAGAGTCGATTGATGGATAAGTCCGGTCGGGTTAAATGATCAGTATACTGATCTTATGGCTGCCGAGAGGCGAAGCGAAGCAACAGTGAGTTCTGAACCTTCTGACAGGGCCTTACGATGACAAGCACTAAACCCCGAAAGATAACTTTCGAAGAGCATTTCATGACCCCAGGCTTCGAGGGGTACTCCAAAAGCTTCATCCAACATATGAAACCTGAAATGCTCGCCAGGTTGAGCGCGCAGCTGAGCGATTTCGATGAGCTTCGACTGAGTGAAATGGATCGTTACGGCATCGATTTCAGCATCTTGTCGCAGACCGGTCCCGGGGTTCAAGGCGAGCAGGATTTCAAGCAGGCGTTGGCACAAGCCCAGCGCAGCAACGATTACCTGGCTCAACAGGTACAACGTCATCCTACGCGTTTTGGCGGTTTCGCCAGTTTGCCCATGCACGACCCGAAACTGGCAGCAGCCGAGCTCACCCGTGCCGTCAAGGACCTGGGGTTCAAGGGTGCATTGGTAAATGGTCATACCCAAGGCATGTATTACGACGATCGTTCTTATGACGAGTTCTGGGCGTGCATGCAGGCGCTTGGCGTACCTTTTTACCTGCATCCTGCAGACGCCTTTGTTTTCCCTCAAGTGTTCGACGGCCATCCGGAAATGCGTGGAGCGGCGTGGGGCTGGGGTGTTGAAACGGCCAGTCATGCCTTACGCCTGCTGTTCGGTGGGGTGTTCGATCGTTTTCCTGGCCTCAAGGTCATTCTGGGCCATATGGGCGAAGGCCTGCCATTTATCCCGTGGCGCCTCGACAATCGCTTCGCGGTTTACCCCCATGGCGTACATCTGGAGCGAGCGCCCTCTGAATACATCGGCAGCAATATCCTGATTACGACATCAGGGGTTTGCTCCCCGTCTGCCTTGAAATGTGCACTGGCGGAGTTGGGTACAGAAGCGGTGATGTTCTCCGTCGATTACCCCTATGAGTCTACGGCCGTTGCCGTCGAGTTCATCGATTCGGTTGATATTGAGGAAGAGGTGCGTGCCCAGATCTGTCATGGCAACGCCGAACACTTATTCAAGCTCTGAATCTGCCAACGCCACACTGACCACGTCAATCAGCCAATACCGAGACCTTAATCATGACCAAGCTCCTGCGCATCGGGCAAATCGTGCCCAGCTCCAACACCACCATGGAAACCGAAATCCCTGCGATGCTGGCCGCCCGCCAGTTGATCCGGCCTGAGCGCTTCACTTTTCACTCCAGTCGTATGCGCATGAAGCATGTGCGCAAGGAAGAGCTGGCGGCCATGGATGCTCAATCCGACCGCTGCGCCCTTGAGTTGTCCGATGCCCGTGTCGATGTCCTCGGCTACGCCTGCCTGGTGGCAATCATGTCCATGGGCAAGGGTTACCATCGCGAGTCTCAACAACGCTTGAGCAAAGTGACCCAGGATAACGATGCGCCGGCACCGGTGATTACCAGTGCCGGTGCCCTGGTGGACGCAATCAAAGTGCTCGGTGCCAAGCGCATCGCGTTGGTGGCGCCCTACATGCGGCCACTCACGGAACTGGTGGTCGACTATATCGAGCATGAAGGCATCGAAGTCAAAGTCTGGCACGCGCTGGAAATCCAGGACAACCTGGCGGTCGCTCGCCATGATCCGGCCAACCTTCCGGGCATCGTTGCCGATCTGGATCTGACGGGTGTGGATGCCATCGTGCTGTCGGCCTGTGTGCAAATGCCTTCGCTGAGCGCGGTGGCTACGGTCGAGGCACAAACCGGAAAGCCGGTGCTGACCGCAGCCATCGCCACGACCTACGCCATGCTCAAGGCGCTCAACCTCGAACCGATCGTTCCAGGCGCCGGTGCTCTACTGTCCGGTGCCTACTGAGGAAGTGTCATGAGCCAATTTCTATATGGCGCCAACATCCGCGCCAATGATATCCGTCAACATTACTTGCGCTTTGGCGGCGCCAGCGGTGAGCGGTCCACGCGTGACCCGGTCATCATCATTCCCGGTATTACCAGCCCGGCGGTGACCTGGGCTTTTGTCGCCGAGCGCTTCGGCCAGGCATTCGACACCTATGTGCTGGATGTGCGGGGGCGGGGCCTTTCCGAGTCCGGTGCGGATCTGGACTATAGCGTGGAGGCGCAGGCTGCTGATGTCAGCGCTTTCGCCGAAGCCATGGGTTTTTCCCGCTTCAGTTTGATCGGGCACTCCATGGGCGCGCGCATTGCCGCGCGGATGGCGCGCAAAGGTGGCGCTAGCCTGGCGCGCATGGTGTTGGTCGACCCACCTGTCTCGGGCCCTGGTCGACGCGCCTACCCGTCGCAGTTGCCGTGGTATGTCGACTCGATTCGCTTGTCTCAAGCCGGGATGAGCGCAGATGACATGCGCAGCTTCTGCCCGACCTGGACCGATGAGCAATTGTCACTGCGCGCCGAGTGGCTGCACACCTGTGACGAGCGCGCGATCAAAGCCAGCTTCGAGGCTTTTCATACCGAAGATTTCCATGCCGATCTACGCCACGTCAACTGCCCGGCACTGCTGATGGTTGCCGAGAGAGGTGGGGTGATACTGGATGAGGATATCGCTGAAATCCAGGGGTTGATGAGCAACCTGGCGGTCGTCCGGGTGGCCGATGCCGGTCATATGATCCCTTGGGACAACGAAGAGTATTTCTATCGGGCGTTCGACAATTTTCTGGGGGCTTCGCTGCCCTCAGTCAGTGGAGAATAAACATGGCTGTCAGCGATTATGATTTGATCGAAGCCTGGAAGCACGTGCTTACCCTCAGCGATCTGCAGCGCGGTCAGAGTGTAACCATCCTGACGGGGGCCGATACTCATCCGCAAACGTTGCGCACGGCTCAAGTGGCGTGTCAGGCCCTGGGGGCGATCGTCAATCGGCTGGATCTGCCACCGGTAAACGGGGAGAAGGCGCTTAGCCGGGATTCCCTGGCGTACCTGGGGGTCACTCCGTTGACTGGAAATGCGCCAGCACTGGCGGCATTGAAAGCCAGCGATCTGGTGGTGGATCTGATGACGTTGCTGTTCTCACCCGAGCAACACGAAATTCTTGCCAGCGGTACTCGGATACTTTTGGCGGTGGAGCCGCCGGAAATCCTCGTGCGCCTGTTGCCTAGCGTTGCAGATCGACAACGGGTACTGGCGGCGGCGGCGCTGATAGAGCGCGCCAGTCAGATGCACGTTACCTCGGCGGCCGGTACTGCACTGACCTGTCCATTGGGTGAGTTTCCGGCGATCAGTGAATATGGCTTTGTCGATGCCCCCGGCCGCTGGGATCACTGGCCCAGCGGTTTCGTGCTGACCTGGCCCAACGAACTAGGCGCCAATGGGCGGATTGTGATCGATCGCGGCGATATCCTGCTGCCCCATAAGTCCTATGTGCAGGATCCGATTGAGCTGCAGGTTAAAAATGGCTACGTGACCAGCATTGAGGGTGGCGTGGAGGCTGCGTTGTTGCGCGACTACATGGAAGTGTTCAACGACCCTGAGGCTTATGCGCTGTCTCATATCGGCTGGGGCCTTCAACCCCGTGCACGCTGGTCGACCCTGGGCCTGCTCGATCGGGAGGCCCATATCGGGATGGATGCCCGTGCTTATGAAGGCAACTTCCTGTTCTCCATGGGCCCGAACAACGAAGCAGGCGGCAAGCGCACCACGGCTTGTCACATCGATATACCGCTGCGTAATTGCACAGTGCACCTGGATGATCGGGTGGTCGTCGACAAAGGCCGGGTAATGGACCGAGAGGACATGCAATGAGCGAAAAACTACACACCTACGAACGCCAGGGGTTTGGCACGCAGATGGAACTGCCAGGACCCTATGGGCTGTTGATCATTGATCTGGTTGAAGGCTTTGCCGACCCCGCGATCTTCGGCGGTGGCAATATTCCCGAGGCGATTGAGCGTACCCGGCCGCTATTGGCTTACGCGCGCGATAAAGGCTGGCCGGTAGCCCACAGCCGCATTGTCTTCGCCGATGATGGGGCCGACCGCAATGTATTTACGCTGAAAGTGCCTTCAATGCTGACGTTGCTCGAACACGCGCATCGAAGTGCCATTGTGCCGTCGTTGACGCCGATCGAGGGCGAATTGGTGGTGCGCAAGACCCTGCCTTCAGCCTTTTTCGGTACGGATCTGGCCGCCTGGCTCAACTTTAATGGCGTGCGTACGCTGCTGGTGGCCGGGGCTGTCACCAGCGGTTGTGTACGCGCCAGTGTGGTCGACGCCATGAGCCATGGCTTTCGCCCGCTCGTGGTGTCTGATTGCGTCGGGGATCGGGCGCTGGAGCCCCATGAGGCCAACCTCTTCGACATGGCGCAAAAGTACGCGGCAGTGATGACGCTGGAGGAAGCGCTGGCGACAGTAGGCTGATCGAACTAGGGGGCTGTCATCTATCATTGCCACGTGCAAAACGACTTGATGACAGACCCTGCTAGCAACGTGACCGTGCCAAGAACCCCATGGTACGGTTATGCTTGCGTCATTTATGACAAGGAAATTTCATGACAGCCCCTGGTAGTACGACACCCGACTCTGAGCTGGACGATCCGGCCAAAGAGCTTCTTTGGGGGCGTCCGGGTTTTCTCGTTCGCCGCCTGCATCAGATCCATGTCGCATTGTTCTTCGAAGAATGCAAAGGGACGAACATCACCCCCGTTCAATATGCCATTCTCACGACCCTTTCGGTCATGCCCGGGTTGGATCAGACAGCGCTGGCCCAGGAGGTCGGTCTTGATCGGACCAATACCGCTGATGTGGTAAAGCGTCTCGAAACCAACGAATTGCTTTATCGCCAGCCGGATCCCCACGATCGGCGTACGCGCAACGTTTTTCTGACTGCGCAGGGTCGAGAGGTTGTGGCCGTCATGCATGAAAGCATGGCAAGGGCTCAGGAGCGAATGCTCCAGCCATTGCGTCCGGCGCAGAAGAAGCAGTTCATGGGTTTGCTGGCCATCCTGGTGGAATCCAACAACCAGTACAGTCGAACGGTATTGCGCGGGCTTTGATGGGTGGCTCGGGAACATGTAGGAGCGAGCTTGCTCCGGGCGGCGTTCCGACGATGGACGTTAACGATGACGAGGGCTGCCGGGATGAACGCGGTGCCCTCGAGTTTTTCGCGAGCAAGCTCGCTCCTACATTACAGTGGGTACACCAAGTCGTTGGCGATCAGAGTGCTGTCATAAATCACCTGACGCTCCAGCAGTAGCAGCTCGCCGTCGACTCGCTGGAAACGGTCGTGGTAGGTGCCGGCCATGTGAGTCGTTGTCGGGCCTTCCACCAGTGTCTGCAGCAGTATGAAGTTGGCCTGGGCGGTGATAATGCCGCTGCTTGATTCATCGATCACGCGGGTATTGCCCAGCAGGTGCAGGTGATAGCGTGGTGCGAACATTTGCGTGCGAGAGATGGCCACCGCGCGGTCATGCATCATGTTACGGCCCTCGGCGTAGATCAGGCCGACGGGCATGCCCATCTCGGCGTTTTCCCTTGACGTCACGCGATACAACGCATCGCTGGTGAAGAAATTCGGCCACTGCTCGACCAGGCCGTCGTCCAGCACGGCACAGTAGTCGGCATTGAAGGTCTCGATCTCCAGTCGCAGGCGCAGGGCCGTGGCCCGGTCAAGCCGGCAGGGGCGATAAAGGGGGTAGGGGCGGTTCAGTTCGTTGGCGAAGGCGTTCATTACAGCTCCATGATTTCGCGGTAGTGGCGGTAGAGGGCGCGGATCGCGGCTTCTGAAATAAGGGAGTTGGTGGTACCCACCTGACCGTGGTCAAGTTTGAGGATGTTGACGTCACTGCTGGAGCGGCGCAGCCCTTCCTGGACGTACTTCATCGCTTCATTATCTTCCAGGCCGAGGAATCCGGCAGGGCCCATCAGGTTGCCTTGGCGCAATCGATGGCGCGTCATCTTCTCGGTGTCGTCTTCATAGCCGAACATCGTCCATTGCATGATCATGCTGTTCGGGCCGTTAGGTACGATCTGCCGTACGCCCAGGGTGTTCATTTCCCGCTGCACGATCAGGTTCGGCCAGATGGTCTGCATGGTCACTGACCATGGCGAGTCGGATTCCTTGATGTAATCCAGGAAGCGCTCGTCGAGCAGGCGCATGCCCTCATGGTAGGAGCGCATTTCGGCCTTGTTGGCATCGCTGACGGCTGCGTATTTGTCTTCACTCTTGGCCGAGGCCATGGTGCCGTGACGGCCGTGAACCGGGTCGGCAATCATGGCGGACTTGTTGCCTGCCACCAACAGACCGAAGACCACCAGAAAGGAATGCAACAAGGTTGCGTGGTAAGGGTCTTTCAGGTTTTCGTGGTACATCTTCCAGTTGCAGGGCAACTCGTTGCGGTAGTAACCGAGTACTTTGAGTTTGCGGCCATCGAAAACCTTGCCCATATCTTCGATGATTTCCGGCGTCAGGTATTCTTCGATGGGTTCGACATCGGCGTGGTAGGAGGCAAAGACGACACCGTTCCAGGTGGTGACGTGGAGCTTTTTCAGGCCGTGGTCTTCGTTGCGAAAATCCTTGGGCATGCCGCCCTGTCGATTCACGCCACGCTTGAATGGCACGCCCTGCAGGTTGCCCTTGAGGTCGTAGGACCACTGATGGTACGGGCAGACAAACTCTTTGGCATTGCCTTGACTGTGTCGGCAGAACTCCGCACCACGGTGCGCGCAACGGTTCTCGAAGACATTGACCGAGCCGTCCTCTGCCCGTGCCACCACCACTGGGGTCGGGCCAACGAAGGAGCGCTTGTAGTCCCCGGTGTTGGGGAGCTCGGCTTCCAGTGCGACAAAGTTCCAAGTGCGGCCGTGGAAGATGCGTTCGACTTCACGATCATAGACGGCATGGCTGGTGTAGACCCAGTCGGGGATATAGTGAAGGTCATCGTTAGGCCACTTACAATCGGCCAGGGCCAGGTCCTTGTTGCCCCCGGTGCGGGCAATGACATCTTGCGAGTTATACATGGAGCGGCTCCTGAGCTGGGGCTGGATAGGTGGACTGGTTCGAGGTCTTGAATTGTTTTTCCAGCTGCCTGAGCGGCTGGTTGATGTCTGCCAGTGCCTCTGCAGAGCACGCGATGCCAGCCTCCATGAGGCTCTTGAGCGGGCGTAACTCGCCGCCTGCGTTGGCACACACCACATGCCTGAGTTGACCGTTGCGCAGGCCAAAGCTCACCCATTTCGGTGCCTCGGGAGTCGTGCTCAGGGTGCGTTGGACATAGGTCAGGTCTGGTTCGGGAAGCCCGAGCATCTGCAGGTTGCAATCGAATTGATCACTCCAGAACCAGGGCAGCGGGGTGGGGCTGTCGTCCTCTCCCAGTATGGCGGCCGCAGCGATGCGTGCCTGCTCGTTGGCGTACTGCCAGGACTCAAGGCGCATGGGTTGACCGCAGTGAGCGACCTTCTGGGTGGCACAGTCGCCCGCGGCATAAATGCCGCCGATGCTGGTGGCGCATTGGGGGTCTACGGCGATGCCACCGTCGTTAGCCATCTCCAGGCCAATGGCTTTGGCCAGTGTTGTCTCAGGTTGCATGCCAGCGGCGACCAGAATAGTGCTGGGTGTAATGTCGGTACCGTCGCTCAAGCGGTATACGCCTGGCTCGCCAGGGTGCTGCTGATCGATGCTGGTTGCCAGGCGCAAATCCACGCCGTAGTGACGCGCACGCGCCGCCAGCCAGATCGAGATTTCGCAGGGCAGTGCCCGTTTGAGCAAATGCTCCCCGGCTTCCAGTTGAGTCACCTCCATACCCAGAGAACGAGCGGTAGAGGCGACCTCCAGGCCAAGGAAGCCGGCGCCGACAATTAACAGTCGACCTTGAGACTCCTGGAGGGTCTGGCGCAGTTTGAAGGCGTCGTCGGCCGTTCTCAGATAATGGACATTGGCCATCGTTCGCGGGAATTTTTCCAGAATGCGCGGCTGTCCACCGGTCGCCAGCAGGCAGCGATCCCACTCGATCAAGGTACCATCGTCCAGCAAAGCCGTACGCTTGAGTGGGTCCAGTGACTGGACCGCGGTCCCCAAGTGCAGTTCGATTTCATGTTCGCGATAAAAGTCGGTTTTGTGCAGGCCGCTGACCGTTTGCGTGGACTCTGTCAGCACCGATTTGGACAAAGGGGGGCGCTCGTAGGGCGGATGAGACTCTCGGCCCACCAGCACAATCCGTCCACTGAAACCACGCTGGCGCAATGAGGCGGCGGCCATGGCGCCGCATTGACCGGCACCGACGATAAGAATGCGTTCAATGGTCATGGCGTTAACCCAGGTTCACGAGTACAGCGTCACCTTCGACCTTTACGGCGTAGGTTTTCAGGGATTCGGTGGCGGGCGCGCATTGGGCCGCGCCGGTGCGTACATCGAATGTCGCCTGATGCAGCGGGCATTCGATGCAGCCATCCTCCAGATAGCCCTCCGAGAGCAAGGCATGCTGGTGGGTGCAAATGTTGTCTGTTGCAAAAAACTCCCCATCGCAGCGATACAGCGCCAGGTGTGCTTCGGGTAGTTTGAAGGCCATTACCTGGTCGTCCTGAAGGACGTCCACCGTTGTTATTTTTATCCAGTTCATTAGGTTGTCCATTGTCAGTATGCCCACAAATAATATTCAGTGTACTGACTAATATGTCAAATGATTTGAGCCCCGGATCGACATCCTCATTGAGCCCGTGAACGGAAGAAACGCCCGTCTGTGAATTTTTAGCGGCTAGTCGTTGACGTGGCTGGGGGGATGATTATTATGTAAGTGTACTGATTAAATTCATACGTTAGCTGACGAAATTATAAAAACAGCCTTAAAGGACACTGATCATGCAGCTTCGCCGTTTCCTGAAAAATCTGGGTGCCGAGTGTCAGTGCCCCCGTCATTTCGTGGCGCATGCCGACCGGTTGAACATCGGAAACTCAGGGGGCCGTAAGGTATGAGCGAAGTGAACGAGTACCCTGGCAAATCGGGTCAGGGTGTGGGCGCCCGAGTGAGGCGCAAGGAAGATGAACGGCACCTGCACGGTCGCGGGAAGTTTGTTGCCGACTACCACATGCCAGGACTTCGGGAAGTGGCCTTTCTGCGCAGCCCTCTGGCCCATGCCCGGATCACCTCGATAGACGTACCGCCAGCCCTGAAGGGCCAGGCATTCGTGCGCGCAGACATGATCAGTGCCAGCGACATCGTTGCCGACTCGACGCTCCCTACTTATCAACCCTCTGTCCAGCCGCCGCTGGCCAGTGGCAAGGTGCGGTTTGTGGGCGAGCCCGTGGTAATGACCTGCGCGGCGACCCGTGCCGAGGCCGAAGACCTGGTGGAACAGGTGATGGTCGATTACGAAGACCTGCCCGTGTACGCCGACGCTGCCAGCAGCGTCGCTGCTACAGGTGACTTCATCCATGACAACTGGCACGACAACCGCTTCGTCACCTTGTATGCCGACAAGGCATTTACCGAGCGTGCGGCGGCGGCGAGCGTGACGGTCACGCGCCGAATGAAGCTGGCACGTCAATGCATGGTGCCGATGGAGGGCAAGGCGGTTCTGGCTTACTGGGATCACAGCCTGGATCAACTGGTGGTCGTCACTGCCACCCAGGTGCCGCACATGATTCGCACCATCCTGGCCCAGTGCCTGAAGCTGGATCAGGGGCAGGTGCGGGTCATCTCGCCGGATGTCGGCGGTGCCTTTGGCTACAAATGCGTGTTGCAGCAGGAAGAGCTATGTATCGCCTGGCTGGCCATGACCTTCAAGCAGCCGTTCCGTTTTATCGAAGATCGCCGGGAGCACCTCACGGCGGGGGCCAATAGTCGCGAGCATGAATATGTCATGACCGCTCATGCGGATGCCAAGGGGCGGGTGTTGGCGCTCGATGCCAAGATCGTCATCGATGGCGGTGCGTATTCGGTCTGGCCGTTCACTATCGGTCTGGAGCCGGGCCAGGCGGTTGGCAATTTGCCAGGCCCCTATGCCTTTCAGGGTTACCGCTGCGTCACCGAATGCGTGGCAACCAACAAACCAGGCTTTGTTCCTTACCGCGGGGTGGCTCGTACCGGTGTCTGCTTCGCCATGGAGCTGACCATGGATGCGGTGGCTCGAGCTGTCGGGCGCGATCCCCTGGACGTGCGCCTGGACAACCTGGTGCGTCCTGAGCAAATGCCCTTCATCAACGTCGCCAACAAGCATCTCGACAGTGGTGACTATCCGGCCAGCCTGCGCAAGGCTGCCGAGCTGATCGATGCGTCGGCGATTCGTGAGCGCCAGCGTCTGGGCGAAGCGGACGGTCGCCGCATCGGTCTTGGCTACGCAACCTACACCGAGCAGTCGGCCCACGGTACTTCGGTGTTCGCGACCTGGGGTACGCCTGTCATACCCGGCCACGAGCAGGCGACTGTGCGCATGACGCCGGATGGCGGTCTTGAAGTGCGGGTAGGCGTGCATTCCCACGGTCAGGGCATGGAAACAAGCTTCGCCCAGGTGGCCCACGAGGTACTGGGGATCGATATTGCAAGGATCAAAGTGCTGCATGGCGACACGGGACAGACACCGTTCTCTACCGGTACCTATGCGTCGCGGTCGATGGTTATGGCGGGAGGCGCCATCGCGCGCGCCTGTCGTGAGTTGTTACCGCGCCTGACCCATATAGGCGCTTTTTTGCTGGGGGTGCCCGATGCGCAGGTCAAGCTGCAGGGCGGCAGGGTGGTGTGTGATCAAGGCTCGGTGTCGCTGGATGACGTAGGGGCGGCCTGGTACATCAGGCCCCACACGCTACCGGCTGACGTTAACCCTGCCGGGCTGGAAGTCACCACGGGATTCAAGCCAGCCGTCGATACCGGTGCCTTTACTTACGCCACTCATGCGGTACTCGTTGCCGTCGACACCGACAGCGGTGAGGTCGAAATCCTTGACTACGTGGTGGTCGAGGATTGCGGCACGATGATCAACCCCATGTTGGTCGAGGGGCAGACCTATGGCGGGATCGCCCAGGGTATCGGCACGGCCATGTACGAAGAAACGCCTTATGACGTCAATGGTCAGCCATTGGCTTCGACGCTGGCGGACTACATCCTGCCAGGTCCAACCGAAGTACCCAGATTGCGGATTCACCACATGGAGACGCCATCGCCTCATACCGAATTTGGCGCCAAAGGCATGGGGGAGGGTGGTGCTATCGCCCCGCCTGCCGCCATCTTCAATGCGGTCAATGATGCCCTCGCGGATCTTGGTGTTGAGGTCGCCGAAACCCCATTGACGCCGCGCCGCCTGCTACAGGCGCTGGCCAATGCCCGGGCAGCAAGCAACAAGCAGGAGGTGGCCGCATGAAAGCCGTTGCGTTCGATTATCTACGCCCCGCAACCCTGTCGGCCGGGCTGCAGGCATTGGCCGATCAGTCCGCGGGTATCGTCAAGGTCATGGGCGGCAGTCAGTCGCTGGGCCCCATGCTCAACCTGCGTCTGGCACGTCCGAACAAGGTGGTGGATGTCAGCGGGTTTACCGAGATGCAACAGGTGAGCGAGGACGGCGAGTGGCTGCTGGTCGGCGCAGCGATTACTCACTCGCAGATTGAAGATGGCGTGTTCGCCGCACTGCGTGGAACCTTGCTTGCCGAAGTGGCTCCTCAGATCGCCTACAGGGCTATTCGCAACCGCGGAACCCTCGGCGGCAGCCTGGCCCATGCAGACCCGGCGGCTGACTGGGTGTTGGTGGCTTTTACCCTGGGCGCCGAAGTGGAGTTGCGTAGTGTTCGCGCAAAACGTCGGTTGAGCATGGCCGAGTTCATGCTCGGTGCCTATACCACGGTGCTGGCTGAAGATGAGCTGATTACCGGGCTGCGCATTCCGCGTCTGGGGCCGCGTGCCACCTGGGCCTATCACAAACTTTGCCGAAAAACCGGCGAGTTCGCCGAAGCCAGTTGCGCGGCGGTGTTTGACCCGGACCGTGGCCTGGCCAGGATTGTCCTCGGCGCGCTGGATGGCCCACCTTCACTGCTTGGGGAGTTATCGGTGGCGGTCGCCCGACAGGGAGCTGCAGCACTTGAACCTGCCGCGTTGGCAAAAGCCGTGGCAAGCGTGACACCCGGTAAAGACGCAGTAGACCGACAACAAAGCCTCACCGCCTTGCGCCGGTGTCTCGATTCAATATTCAAGGAACCTCGGGTATGACTTCTGTACGTATCAACGTCAACGGTAATCTGCTCGAGCGTGAGGTCGCGCCGAGAATGCACCTGGGCGACTTCGTACGCGAAGAGGGTCGATTTACCGGCACTCACCTGGGTTGCGAACATGGCGTGTGTGGTGCTTGCACGGTATTGCTCGACGGCCAGCCGGTACGTTCGTGCACGACATTCGCGGTGGCCTGTGAAGGCCGGCAGGTGACAACTGTCGAGGGCTTTGAGCAAGACCCGGTGATGGCGCTCCTGCGTGAGGCGTTCTCCGAACATCATGCCTTGCAGTGTGGTTACTGCACGCCGGGTATGTTGACCACTGCCCGCGACATTGTGCTGCGCTTGCCCGAGGCCGATGAGCATCGGATTCGTGTCGAGCTGTCCGGCAACATCTGTCGTTGTACGGGCTACATGGGCATCGTCGAAGCCATTCGCAGCGTCCTTGCGCAGTTACGTGAACAGCCCGATCCAGTGATCGAGTCCGCCCGTGCACAGGCCCTGGCGGGCCATGGCGTTGCGATACCAACCAGTGGCGGGTCTTTCGCTTCTTTTACCGCCGAGCACAGCGCGCAGACACCTGCTGTCGAGCCTTCCACCAGCCCTGCGCCAGAACCCTCGAGCGAGCGTGCGCCTGCTGGAATCAAGGGCGGAACCCGGATGGATGGACGCTTCAGTGTCGGCTATCCGCCAGAACAGGTCTGGGCTTTCATGGCCGACCTGGAAGCGGTTGCCGGATGTCTTCCCGGTGCCAACCTGGAAGAAAACGACGGCGAGCGGGTCAAGGGCTTCATTGCCATCAAGTTCGGCCCGATGGCTGCCAAATTCGCCGGGGCGGCACGCTTGACGCGTAACGAGGAACAGCGTTCGGGCATGCTCAAGGGAGGAGGCCAAGACACCATCAGTCAATCGCGGGCCAATGGCGAGATTACCTACCGGGTGTTGTCCGATAACGCTGGGGCCACGCTGGTCGAAGTCGAAATGCTCTACTCGTTGCAAGGGCCTTTGGCGCAATTTTCGCGCTCTGGCCTGGTGAAGGACTTCGTGGCCCGGATGATTCTTGACTTCGGTCGCAACGTCGAACGACGTATGGATCCCAATGCCAAGCCATCGACGCAACCGGCCAAATTGAATGTCTTTGCCTTGGGGATGAGCATCATCTGGAATCGCATCAAAGGCTGGTTCGGCCGATGAGCAATGCGACCCATGCTACGGTTTCGCAGGCGCGCGGCATGACCCGTGAAGAGCGCAAGGTCATTCTTGCCTCTTCCTTCGGGGCATTGCTTGAATGGTATGACTTCTACATTTATGCGGCGTTGGCCGGCTACTTCAGCGTGCTGTTTTTTCCTCCCGGAAACGCCACGACGGCGTTTCTCGCCAGCCTGGCAACCTTCGGTGCGGGCTTTCTGGTTCGCCCGTTGGGGGCTTTGCTGTTCGGGCAGATGGGTGACCGCCTGGGGCGTAAACGTACGTTCATGGTCACCATCATACTGATGGGGGTGGCCACCGTCGGCATCGGTTTGCTGCCGAGCTTTGAGCACATCGGTATCACCGCGACTATCTGCCTGGTGCTGTTGCGGTTGTTGCAAGGACTGGCCTTGGGGGGAGAAGTCGGCGGCGCGGTGACGTACGTTGCCGAGCATTCGCCCATGGCTCGTCGGGGGTTGTACACCAGCAGTCTGCAAATTACCGCAGGGGTTGGGTTGTTGCTGTCGCTGGCGGTGGTCTACAGCCTCAAGGGGTTTATCAATGAAGAGGATTTTCGCGCGTGGGGCTGGCGCTTGCCCTTTGTGTTGTCATTGGTGCTGTTGGCTATCTCGGTCTATGTGCGTGGCAAACTTGAGGAGTCGCCTACGTTCCAGCGCATGAAAGCCACTGGCCGTACTTCCCGCTCGCCGATCCGCGAGAGCTTCCTGCGCTGGAGTAACCTGCGCCTGGTGTTGATGCTGTTTTGTGTGGCCGCCGCACTGGGGGCGATTTTCGGCACCGGGCATTTCTACTCGATGTTCTTTCTCAATCGCACGCTCAAGTTGCCACTTGAGACCGTCCATTTGATTCTGGCCTGCGTGTTGTTATGCGCGACCCCGCTCTACCTGTTCTTTGGCTGGCTGTCTGATCGCTGGGGGCGCAAGCCTATTCTGGTGGCGGCTTGCCTGCTGGCAGCCCTGACCACTTATCCCATTTTCAAAGGCCTGACCCATTACGCCAATCCGGCCCTGGAGACCTTTCTGGAAACACCCATCAGTGTTGCTGCCGATGGCTGTGAGTTTCGCTTGTTCTCTGCACCCGTCAGCGCCTGCGATCGCACCCGCAGTTACCTGACCGATCAAGGGGTAGGTTATCGGGCTCAATCCGCCGAGGTCACCGGGACGGTCATCGTGACCATCGGCCAGCAACGGCTGGTAGACCCTGGCGCTGAGGATCTGCATCGGGCATTGGTGAGCGCTGGCTGGCCGGCGACCGCGGACCCGGCGCAGATCAACAGGCCGATGCTGTTCGTGTTGATGCTCTTGCTGGTGGTTTATCTGGCGATGATCTATGGGCCGATGGCGGCGTTCATGGTCGAGCTGTTTCCCGCGCGCATCCGCTATACCTCGCTCTCACTGCCGTTCCATCTGGGCGCGGGCTGGATTGGCGGCATGTTGCCATTTATCGTTTCGGCCCTGAACGTGGCCTATGGCGATCCTTACTTTGGCCTGTGGTTTCCCGTATCGATCATTGCATTCGGGTTGTGGGTGACGTTGGTTTTTGCACCGGAAACGCGGGGCCGATCCCTTGAAGACGATGGCGCAGCCATCCACTGAACATGACCTTGGAGAGTGGCAATGTCTGATTTGTACGCCTTGCTCGATGCAGTGGATCAAGCCAACAGCACAAAGATCGATGCTGTACTGGCTACGGTCGTCAAGGTCGAGGGCTCGGCCTATCGGCGTCCGGGTGCGAGGATGCTGATTCCACTGTTTGGCCAGACAGTCGGAACTATAAGCGGCGGTTGTCTGGAACAGGAGTTGGCCAGGAAGGCCTGGTGGTTGACCGAGTCCGGCGGGGCAGTGGTTCGTCGTTACAGCACGGCAGCCCAGGAAGAGGAGGACGCCGATGATGAAGACGCGGCGCTGACGTTTGGCCTGGGCTGCAACGGTACCGTGCATGTACTCCTGGAACGGCATGATGCCGGCAAGCGGAGTCTGTTGCTCGATGTGCTGCAACGGGTGAAGGCCACCGGTCAACCGGCAGCACTGGCGACCGTCATAGCCGCGGGCCGAACAGCCCGTGTGCGAGTCGGTGCTCGAATGGGACTGAACGCCTTTATGAACGCGTGTGAGGGCATCCGCTGCCAAGCGCTTCAACACGCCCTGCAGGGTGATTTGCGCAGTACCCTTGCGCGCAGGAAGTCTCAGTTGATGATTTACGGAAGCGGTGCCGATGAAGTCGAGGTCTTTCTCGAATACATCGCGCCACAACGCCGACTGATGATCTTTGGCGCGGGTCATGACGCCCAGCCTTTGGTGCGGTTCGCCAGGGATTTGAACTGGCATGTAACGGTGGTGGACGGGCGTGCGCACTTTGCTCGCCCGGAACGGTTCCCTGGAGCAAGCCAGGTCATTGTTGCACCTATCCACGAGCCTTTTAACTTATCCAGCGCTGTCGACGGAGCCGCGGTGGTGGTCATGACCCATAGCTTCCGACAGGATCGGCATTGGCTGGAAAACGTTTTGCAATGTTCACCTGCCTATGTCGGGCAGTTGGGCCCTCGAGAGCGAACAGAACGACTGCTCGATGAGATGGGCGCCTTGGCCCGTTTGCCAGAAAGCCTGACCAGGCTTCACTATCCGATCGGTCTGGATCTGGGGGGCGATACCCCGGCGAGCGTGGCCTTGGCCATAGTTGGCGAGATCACGGCCTACCTCAATGAACGCAGTGGCGGGATGCTGAAATACCGCAAGACCACCATTCACCAAGCTTGTGAGCCAGCCCACTCTCCAGCGGTGGGCGGCCTGCAGGCGAAAATGGAAGCGTAGCGTCTGCCCGAAGCGTGCTACTGATTTATGTTGGGTCCTTGCGTAGTGGCGCCTCAACCGCCGGTTCACCACGGGGTGATCTTCCCGTGGGTGATGATGCTCGCTGAGGCTCTGCTTCGCCACGTCGGCTCCAGGGCACCGTCGCTGATGGTGCCCAGGTTCTTGGCTTACTCTGCCTGAAAGTTCCGGCGGGTACGGCTATCAGAAAAGGCTGATGTTGTAGCTGAGGATCAGCCGGTTCTCATCAATATCGCTACGGTAGTTGGAGCGCGCAGTAACGTTGCGGATGCGGATACCCACTCCACGCAGCACTCCACTCTGGACAGCGTAGCCAATATCCAGATCGCGCTCCCAGTCCTGACCTTCAAACCCCCGCCCAGTGGTGACGTTGTCTCCAGTCACGTAGCGCAGAGTGGTGGTCAGACCGGGAATGCCGAGGGCGACGAAGTCGTAGTCGTGCCGGACTTGCCAGGAGCGTTCATCCGGTGCGGCGAACTCGTAGGTAGGCAGGGTATTGCCAAGCGGGTTGGTGTTGGCGCCAACCTGGATGAAACCATCGTCACCGCCGATCTGCTGGTAGCCCAGGTAGAAGGTATGGCCGCCGCGCTTCGCCGACAACAGGTTGAACAGTGCATGGTTATCGAGCTTGCCGGCGATGCTCCGGCCGTCGTCGCGGGCATCGAAGTAGCCGACACTTATGCCTAGCGTCCAGTCACCTACTGGCTCGGCGTGCTTGAAGCTGTAGTAACGCTGCTGGTAGATGTCTTCCAGTTGCGCCTGCCAGAGACCGACGCTGGTGCGATTGGAGTTGAAACTGTAGTCGGCACCCAGATAATTGAAGCGGTCGCTGGTGAATTTGGCGATACGCGCCGGGTTGATCGGGTCATTGATCAGCGCATACATCTCCTGGGTGTTACTCGAGTCGCGCAGGCTAGTGGAGTGCAGCTGGCCAGCGTTTACGGTCAGTCCGGACAATTCGTTGGAAACCAGAGAAGCGCCCTGGTAGGTCGGCGGCAGCAGGCGCAGATCGCTGTAGACCAGTACCGGCAGGTTGGGCCGCAGCTCACCAACCTTCAGCTCAGTGCTGGAGACCTTGAGTTTCATCGCCGCACCCAGGCGGCCGTACTCGTCGGCGGATCTGCCGTCGTCGTGTGTCGGCAGCAGTCCGGTCCTGGCCCGGCTCGGGCTGCTGTCGAGCTTGACACCGTAGAGGCCGAGCACGTCCACGCCGACACCGATACTGCCCTGTGTGTAGCCTGAGCGGGCATCAAGGATAAAGCCCTGGGCCCACTCCTCGACCCTGGATTGCTTGTTGGGGCCGACGATGTCCGAGAAGTCGCGGCTGAAGTAGTAGTTGCGCAGTTGCACGTTGGCCGTCGCGCCTTCGATGAAGCCTGTTTCTTCGGCGAGCAGGTGCGGAGCCAGGCCGAGTGTCAGGCAGCCGCCTAGGGCGCCGCTGATTGCATGGGTTTTGCGCAGTGCTGGAGTGTGCATGCTGTTGATACTCCGGAATCAGGGCATAGCGTCTCCCGTCAGACGAAGCCAAGGCTTGTCCGCAAGGAGGGCTTGAACATGGGGTTGGCCGGCGGCTCGCGGCCCGGGCTCGATCTGCACCACGTCGGTGGGATCAGTCGCAAGGGGGCCGTATGAGACCCCCTTGCGACTTACGCCAGGACACGCAGTCGCCTGGCTTACGTGTCTTAGCGATTGACCAGCTTGGCCGGTAGGGCGATCACCAGCAGGCTGCTGAGGATCAAGCAACCGGCGAAGAACCACAGTGCTCCGGCACCGCTGCCGGTCAGGTCGATGGCGATACCCATCAAGGAGTTGCTGACCAGGCCGGCGATGTTCGCCAGCGAGCAGGCCAAGGCGAAGCCGGTGGCGGCCGCACGGCCTTTGAGAAAGGTCGCTGGCAGGCTGAAGAACACCGGTACTGCACCGATGATGGCCGCCGACGCGATAGCAAACAGCGCCACCGTGGCAAATACGTTATCGGTGAAGAAGGTGCTGCTGGCCATGGCCACCGAGCCGATCAGGAAGGGGACAATGATGTGCCAGCGGCGTTCGCGATGACGGTCCGAACTGGCGCCGATCAGCAGCATGCCGATCAGGGCGGCAGCGCTGGGCAGGGCAGTCAACAGGCCGATATGGAAGTTGTCTGCCACCCCCGCGTTGCGAATGAAGGTCGGCATCCAGAAGCCCATGGCGTAGGCACTGAGCAGGATCGAGAAGTCGATACCGCCGAGCATCCACACTTTCAGGTTGAAGAAACCGTCACGGAAGCTGTGCTTGCTGTCTTTGCCCTCGACGTCGTCCAGGCGCAGTTCGCTTTCCAGCAGTGCTTTTTCATCGGCGTTCAGCCATTTGGCGCAGTGATGATTGTTTGGCAGGGCCCAGAACGTCAGGATGCCCAGCAGCACGCTAGGTACCGCCTCGATCAGGAACAGCCATTGCCAGCCGCGAAGACCGGCGGCGTGGTCGAAGTGGCCCATGATCCAGCCGGACAAGGGCCCGCCGATCACGCTGGACAGCGGCATACCGATCATGAACAGGGCAATGATGCGCCCACGCCTGTAGGTCGGGAACCAGGTGGTCAGGTAGAACAGCACGCCAGGCAGGAAGCCGGCCTCCGCCGCGCCCAGCAGGAAGCGCAAGATGTAGAACTGCGTGGTAGAGGTGACCAGCATGGTGCAGGCCGAGAGCAGCCCCCAGGTGATCATGATCCGGGCGATCCAGATCTTCGCCCCGACTTTTTCCAGGGCCAGATTACTTGGGACCTCGAAAATGATATAGCCGACGAAAAACAGACCGGCGCCCAGGCCGAAAGCCGTTTCGCTGAATTGCAGCTGTTCGAGCATTTGCAGTTTGGCGAAGCCGACGTTAATCCGGTCCAGATAGGAGGCCAGATAGCAGAAGCAGAGGAACGGAATAAGCTTCCAGGTGATCTTGCGGTAAAGCGCCTGGACTGGGTCTACGACGGTGGTCGTAGTGGATGTACCTACATTTGCAGAGGGCATGGGTGTCTCCTGGCGGTGACTTTGTGATTGTTGTTTAGCCGCGGATCAATGCTTTGGTAGCACCGGTTGGCGGCTTCCAAAGGCAGTGTCAGAAGACTGGGCAGGGTTTGATGTCGACCCTTGCTCAGTATTTGGCGACCAGTGCTCTACGGCCTGGTTCGACGGCAGATATCCATTTCTGCCGGTTATTCGGTAAAACCGTGAATTCGTGGAGGTTGCAGGCTTGCCCGGGAAGACACTGAGTCAGCCCGGGAAAACCAATGGCCATCTCATTTTCTGAAGTGTTCCATGGCCTCCTGCTTGCTCACCACATCGCCATACTTGCTATCAATGTCGAACAGGTTGGCTTCGTGGGGTGCGGAGTGGCGGTCGCCGACGCATTCGCGAACAACGATGGTCCGCAATCCATGCTGCACGGCATCCACCGCTGTCGCACGAATGCAGCCACTGGTCGAGCAGCCGGCCAGTACCACGGTGTCGATGCCTTGGGCGCGCAACATCGACGCCAGGCTGGTACCGAAAAACGAGCTGGCGTACTGCTTGCTGATTACCACTTCATCGGGGTTGGGCAGCACTGGCTCGCAGAAAGCAGCCAGTGGGTTGCCCTCGACCATGTCTTTCATGACGGGTGCTTTTTTGACCCACATGCCGCCGTCGGCAAAATGCCCTGGGTGGTAGCGAATGTTTGTATGCACGACCAGGATTTCATGTTGCCGGGCGCAGGCTAGCAGTTCGACGCTCTCGGCTACAGCGCTGACCACGCCTGGCGCGTACAGCGGTGCGCCTTCTTGGGTATAGCCCTGCATGAAATCGATCATCAACAGCGCAGGCTTATTGCCAAAGCCGATGCGCTGGCCCCACACGCCCTGATAGTTGGCGTCGGCACTTTGTTCTTGGCTCATGACACGCTCCTATTTATAAGCGCCAGACAGCAGCGCGCCCGCCCCCGGAACTATGGGCTCCAGGTCCAGTGCCTTGAGCATTGCGTAGGTGGTGGCGATGGCGGCGGTGAGTACCGGTTTGCCGGTTTGGGCCTCGACTTGTGAGACCACTCCCAGCGATTGCATCTGCACGCAGGCCGACAGGACGATCACATCCACGCCTTCAAGGTTCATGTCGCGCACAATGGCGGGCAGGTTGTCCGGGTTGTGGCGAGCGACTTCCAGGTTGTCGGGGATTTCCAGGGCGCGCCAATCCACCACCTCGAAGCCTTCCTCGCGGATGTAGTTGACCACCAGCTCGGTCAGCGGCTTCATGTAGGGCGCGACAATGGCGATGCGCTTGGCGCCCATGACCTTCAGGCCATCGATCAAGGCGCCGGCGCTGGTGATGACCGGTGCGTTACCGTCGTTGTCGGCGGTGGCCTGGCGCAGGCGTTTCTCGGACTGGCGATGGTAGCCCAGGCCCATGGCCATGATTGCGACCAGGCAGGCATAACCCAGTACATCGACCTTGGCGTCCGACAGCTCAATGGCACAGCGGTCGGACTCGCCGTCCATGGCCGCCAGTTCCTCCTTGCGCACTTGCTTCATGCGCATGCGGCTGGAGTGAAAGGTGAAGCGTTCGGGGCGGATCAATTGGCGTGCTGCCAGCATCGCCGGGATCTCGGTTTCCATGGTGGTGTTGGAACTCGGCACAATCTGGCCGATACGATAAGGCTTGATCACAAGCTGTCTCCTTTGCAACGTGCGTTGAATTCAGGTCAGGGGCTGGCCGAGAAAATTGCCAAACGCCGCGAAAAATCCTTCGAGGTCATCCCACGGAATCATGTGCCCGGCGTTTTCAACGTGAGCAATCTGGATCGCGGGTTGCAGGTCGCGAATTTCCGCTTCGTCCCCGGCCTGGATTACGCCGCCGCGACCGGCAACGATCAGCAGGGCAGGGACAGGCAGGTGCGGCAGATCTTGATGAAAGTCCACGTCATGAAAATCGTTGAAGGCGCGGACGATGGCAGGTGTGTAGCAGGTGTGCAGCCACTCGGCGCGTACTTGCAGTTGCTCCTCGGTCCAGGTCGGGCAGAAGGCGCGCATGGCGTCGGCGTCCATCCCGCTCAGTGATTGGCGGATCGAGTCCACGTACCACGACAGCTTGCTCGGGTACTCGCGCCGGCCGGGACCGGAGACGGGTGGATCGATCAGTACCAGGCTTTGCAGGCCCGCTGGATTGCGCACTGCGCTGCGCACGGCAAAGCGCGCGCCCATAGAGTGTCCCACCAAGTGATAGGCATTGATGCCCATGGCCTTGGCGAATGCGCCGATGTCATCGGCGCAGGCGTCGGTGCCGTAATCCAGTTCCGGTCCGGTGGAGGACAGGCCGCGGCCACGAGCGTCCAGTACGTAGGTATCGAAATGCTGACCCAGGCGCTCGGCGACAAACCCCCAGGTGATAGCCGGGCTGGTGATGCCGGGAATCAGCAACACTATCGGTTTGCCGGTGCTGCCCTGACCGCCATAACGCAGGTAGTGCTGGCGGATACCATTGGCTTGAACGTTGCCGCCCTGAATGAAGGTGCTCATGCGGCCACTTCCGATTTCAGTGGGTGGCCGTAGAGGTCATAACCGTAGACCCAGGCCGGATCTTCTTGTGTGCGCAGCCAGGTGTTGGCATTGGACACCGCCTGTACTCGCGAGGCGCGGTCCTTGCGGTTGGCTTCGTATAGCTTGAACGCGGTGCGGTAATCGGTGAGCCCGGTTTCCTGCAGGCAGCGGGTCAACATGGCGGCATCTTCGATGGCCATGCCCGCGCCTTGCGCCATGTGCGGTTTCATCGGGTGGCAGGCATCACCCAGCAACACCATCCGTCCACGGCTCCAGAGCGGCAGCGGGTTGCGATTGAGCAGCGGCCATTTGGTCACGCTTTCACTGGATTCGATCAACGCTTGAACGGTGGGGTGATAGCCCTGGAATGCGTCGTACATTTCGTCGCGGCTGCTATCGACAAAGCTGCCCTGGAAGTCCCAGGCCGGGTGCGGTACGCCGGTGACGTAGTAGTACTCATCGCGCTTGCTGGTGGTGTGGTAGACCATCATGTGACGATCTTCGCTCCACCACTTCACGCAGTTTTCAAAGTCCATGTTGTACTTGGCCAGCACCTCGCCGCGAATCAAGGCGCGATGCGCAACCCAGCCGCTGTACAGCGGTCTTTCCGCACCGAGCAACTCTTCGCGAATTCTGGAGTTGATGCCATCGGCGCCGATGACAATATCGACCTCTGTGGTGCTGCCGTCGCCGAAGTGCAGGCGCACCAGTTCATCGGTTTCCTCGATCCCGGTCAGGCGCTTGTTGAAGTGCACAGTGCCCGGCGCAATGGTCGACATTTGCAGTGCATGCAGGTCCCCGCGGTGCACGGTGATGTAAGCCGCGCCGTATTCCTTGCGAGCGAATTCACCCAAGGGGATGCGGGACAGATAGTCACCGCTGGCACCGTCGCGGCTGAACCAGAAGTCGGGGTGCGAACCCATGTCGCTCAGCTTCTGTTCAATGCCCATGCGACGGAAGATTTTCATGATGTTCGGGCCCATGTGAATGCCCGCACCAATACGGGAAAACTCTGGGGCCTGTTCATAGATATCGACCTCGAACCCGGCTTTCTGTAACAGCGTGGCAGCAGCAGCGCCACCTAGACCGGCGCCGACGATTGCGATTTTTTGTTTGTTTCGCATGGGGGCTTTTCCTTCGTTTTGAATATGTGGCTGGTGAGATCGGGTTGTCGTCTCGCCGCGATTTGAAGTGTATACGCTATTGTTTTTGAATTGGAAGAGCCCGTTTGAAAAATATAAAATCAGCAATAAACGGCGCGCGTAACGCTAAGTAACCATTATTTAGTGGGGTTGTGTTGCTTTGTAACGTTTCTGTTCTTCTCTTTAGACGTCCGTCAATTTAATGTTTTATCGTCAATAAATAGCGTATACACTTCAAATTCGCGCAGGTGCCAGGCTCGTCGCCTTGCTTTGGTGTACAGGGTGCGAGGCGTCGAACGAACTCAACAGGTTAAGAGGAAGACAAGAAATGCCGGTAAGCGATTGCGAACTGACCCAGATGTTTGAACACGTGTTGAAACTGTCGAAAGTGGACTCGACTCAAAGCGTCGCGGTACTGAAAAGCCACTACTCCGACTCGCGTACCGTGCGGGCGGCCATGGACGCCGCGCAGCGTCTTGGGGCCAAGGTCTATGCGGTCGAGTTGCCGTCATTCAATCACCCTATGGCCATGGGCAATGACATGACCGCTTACTGCGGCGACACCGCGCTGACCGGCAATATCGCCGCGCAACGGGCGCTGGAAGCAGCGGACCTTGTGGTCGACACCATGATGTTGCTGCACTCGCCGGAGCAGGAGCAGATCCTCAAGACCGGGACGCGCATACTGCTGGCAGTCGAACCACCGGAAGTGCTGGCGCGGATGCTGCCTACGCTGGCGGACAAAGAGCGGGTGATGGCTGCCGAGAAGCTGCTGAAGCAGGCGCGCTCGATCCACGTGAAGTCCCGGGCCGGCAGTGATTTCAAGGCGTTGCTCGGGCAATACCCTGCGGTCACCGAGTACGGTTTTGCCGATGAGCCGGGGCGTTGGGATCACTGGCCCAGCGGTTTTCTATTCTCCTGGCCGAACGAGGAAACCGCCGAGGGCGTACTGGTGATCGACGTCGGCGATATCCTGTTGCCGTTCAAGAATTACTCGCGAGAGAAGATCACCCTGGAAATCGAAAAGGGCTTCATTACCTCGATTCATGGTGGCTTCGAGGCCGAATACCTGCGCGATTACATGAAGTACTTCAACGACCCCGAGGTGTATGGCATCTCCCATATCGGCTGGGGTTTGCAGCCGCGTGCGCAGTGGACCGCCATGGGCTTGCATGACAAAAACGACGGCATGTGCATGGATGCCCGGGCGTTCTACGGCAACTTCCTGTTCTCCACTGGGCCCAATACCGAGGTTGGCGGTACCCGAAAAACCCCGTGCCACCTGGACATCCCGCTACGCCATTGCGATATCTACCTCGATGATCAGGCGGTGGTCCTGGGTGGTGATGTGGTAGCGCCGCAGGCATCTATCGCGCGGTGATATAAAAGAGGGGGGCGGGACAGTGACCCACCACGATTGAGTTACCTTGATCCCCCTCGCAGGTTAATGTAAACGCCACTTATTTTTTTTTGATAGAGCCCGCCGTGCCGGATACGACAGACAACACCCCACAGACAACCGCTCCCTATGCCTTTTCCGAGCAAGTCGGTCATTTGCTGCGCAAGGCTTACCAACGCAATATGGCGATCTTCCAGCAGAACGTCGACGATTCGCAGCTGACCGCCGTGCAATTCATCACGCTATGCGCCGTGCGTGATGGCGGGCCGAGCTCATTGACCGAGCTGGTCAAGGCCACTGCGGTGGATCAGGCAACCATTCGAGGCATCGTCGAGCGGCTCAAGGCGCGTGACCTGATCACCCTGGAGCCAGACCCTCAAGATCGGCGCAAAGTCATCGTTGGCCTGTCCGACAGTGGCCATCAATTAGTGCGTGATACCGTGCCTCATGCTGCCCGTGTCAGTGAACTGACCATGGGTAACCTCAACCCGGCCGAGCGTGTCGCGATGCTGTATCTGCTGCGCAAGATGATCGATGACGCCGACGATTGACGAGTAAGAAACCGCCCCTGGCATTCTTCTTGCGTCTGATTCATGAAGTGGATGCTTCATGAAAAAAATGTAGTCAGGGGTAACGTGAGGAGTCGGGTAGCCATCCCCCTCATCAAGCTCTAGAACCCGCATGGCACTGCGCAGGATCTGCGCAGCCTGCGCATGCGGTACCGGTCACGCCTTTTTCATGTAGTGATTACTTAATAAAAAGCCGCACCTCAAGAGAGCGAGCGGTAACACCTGGAGAGTGCGACATGAGTGAGCAAGCACTGGCGCCGGAAAAGACCGTGACGCTTCACGTCAATGGCCAGACCACTACGGTCTGTGCCATGGCCGACACGCCGCTGTTGCTGGTGCTGCGCAATGATTTACAGCTCAACGGCCCGAAATACGGTTGTGGCCTGGGCGAGTGCGGCGCCTGCACGGTGATCATCGATGGCGTTGCGGCGCGGGCTTGTGTGTTTCCGTTGTCCGGCGCCGAGGGCCGGGAAATCACCACCCTCGAAGGCATTGGCAGCCGAGAGCATCCGCACCCGGTGCAGCAGGCCTTTATAGATGAGCAGGCGGCGCAGTGTGGCTACTGCATGAACGGCATGATCATGACCGCCAAGGCCTTGCTCGATCGCAACCCGCACCCCAGCGAGGCACAGATTCGCAACGAACTGTCGGCCAATCTCTGCCGCTGCGGCACCCATATCGAAATTCTTCGTGCGGTACTGCGTGCCGCCCGTCAAAAGCCTTGAACGGATTGATGACCATGACCCATGCAACGCTCACCCGTGCTCAGCTGTTGACCAAGTCCGGCGTCTTGTTGATCGTCGATCAGATCCAGCCACCGTCCGGTCCTGTGGCCAAAGGTGGCGTACCCGTGATCAAACCCCAGGAGCTGGCGTTGTTCATTGCGGTCAACGACGACGGCAAGGTCTATGGGTTCAACGGCCACGTGGATCTGGGCACCGGGATCCGTACTTCGCTGGCACAAATCGTCGCCGAAGAACTGGACCTGGCGCTGGATCAAGTTTGTATGGTCCTTGGCGATACCGATAGCGCGCCGAACCAGGGCGCAACCATCGCCAGTGCGACAATTCAGATTTCGGCCATCCCCTTGCGTAACGCCGCGGCTGAAGCCCGGCGATTTTTGCTGGCTCGGGCGGCCCAGCGTTTTGCCGTTGCAGCTGACACCATACGGATAAACAGCGGGGTAGTTAGCAGCGAAGACGGTCGCCAGCTCACGTTTGCCGAACTGGTGGAGGGCGAGCGTGACCAGTTGACGATTTCCGGTGATGCGCCGCTCAAGCGTCTGGAAGATTATCGGCTGGTGGGCAAGGGCGCAGCGCGGGTGGACATTCCCGGTAAAGCCACCGGTGAGCTGACCTACGTGCATGACATGCGGCTGCCAGACATGCTGCATGGCCGGGTGATTCGCCCGCCTTATGCCGGGCTCGACAGCGGCGATTTTGTCGGCAACAGCCTGCTGGAGGTGGACGAGTCCTCCATCGCGCACATTCCCGGCATCGTCCGGGTGGTGGTGATTCGCGATTTTGTCGGCGTGGTAGCCATGCGTGAAGAGCAGGCCGCGAAGGCCGCCCAGGCACTGAAAGTCACCTGGAAAGCCTGGAACCACAAATTGCCGAACATGGATGACATCGCGCAGGCCATTCGCGACAACCCCCGGGTGCAGCGCGTCGTGCTGGACAAGGGCAATGTTGATCAAGCGCTGGAGCAGGCCAGCGAGCGCATGGCCCGCACCTACCTGTGGCCGTATCAACTTCACGCCTCCATCGGCCCTTCCTGCGGGCTGGCGGACTATCAAGAGGACGGCATTCGCGTCTGGTCCGGCACGCAAAACCCGCATTTACTGCGCGCTGACCTGGCATGGCTGCTGGAGTATCCGGAAGAGCGGATCGAGATCATCCGCATGGAAGCGGCAGGTTGTTACGGGCGTAATTGCGCCGACGACGTGTGCGCCGATGCGGTGTTACTGTCCCGGGCCGTCGGCCTGCCGGTACGGGTGCAACTGACCCGCGAGCAGGAGCATGTCTGGGAGCCCAAAGGCACGGCGCAACTGATGGAAGTCGATGGAGGCATCAATGCCGATGGCGGTGTGGCCGGTTACGATTTCCAGACCAGCTACCCGTCCAACGGTGCGCCGACCCTGGCACTGCTGCTGACAGGGCGTGTCGAACCGGTAGCGGCGATGTTCGAAATGGGCGACCGCACTTCGATCCCTCCGTATGATTTTGAACACATGCGCGTGAGCGTAAATGACATGGCACCCATTGTCCGGGCTTCGTGGATGCGGGGCGTGTCGGCGCTGCCCAATACTTTCGCCCATGAGTCGTATATCGATGAATTGGCCTTTGCTGCGGGCGTCGACCCTGTCGAATACCGCTTGCGTTATCTGAATGATGAGCGCGCCTCGGATCTGGTCAAGGCCACGGCTGCCCGCGCCGAATGGACGCCGCGTACGCAGCCGATGCAAATCCCGGAACAAGACAACATCCTGCGCGGCCGTGGTTTTGCCTATGCCCGTTACATTCACAGCAAATTTCCAGGTTTTGGCGCTGCATGGGCTGCGTGGGTCGCGGACGTGGCGGTGGACAAGCGCAGCGGCGAAGTGTCAGTCACCCGGGTCGTGATCGGTCATGACGCCGGGATGATGATCAACCCGGACGGAGTGCAGCATCAGATTCACGGCAATGTGATTCAGTCCACCAGTCGCGTGCTCAAGGAGCGCGTGACCTTTGAAGAGTCCGCCGTTGCCAGCAAGGAATGGGGCGGTTACCCGATCCTGACATTCCCCCAGGTGCCGGAAATCGATGTGCTGATGATGCCGCGCCAGAACGAAGCACCCATGGGGGCGGGTGAGTCGGCGGCAGTGCCGAGCGCGGCAGCGATAGCCAATGCGATCTACGACGCCACCGGGATTCGCTTTCGTGAACTACCGATCACCGCTGAGCGTGTGCTGGCCGCGCTCAAAGGCTCGGCGGACGAAGCGAATGCCAATCCCCCTGATTCGCCAAAGGCCAAGCGCTCGAAATGGTTGTTTGGCTCATTGTTCGCAGCGTTCGGCGCGATACTTGGCGTTGCTGCCACGGCTTTGCCCTGGCGTGCGGAAATCGCACCGATCACGCCACCCAGCGCGGGCACCTGGTCTGCGGCGACGCTGGAGCGAGGGCGTTTGCTGGCGGCAGTCGGCGATTGCGCGGTGTGCCACACAGCGTCAGGCGGCGCGACCAATGCAGGCGGGTTGGCAATGCAGACGCCTTTCGGAACGCTGTACAGCAGCAACATCACACCTGACCCGAAAACCGGGATTGGCAGTTGGTCCTATCCCGCGTTCGAGCGGGCCATGCGCGATGGCATCAGTCGCGATGGCAAGAATCTGTATCCGGCATTTCCTTACACTGCCTTCCGAAATATCAACGACGCCGATATGCAGGCGCTGTACGCGTACCTGATGTCACAGGCCCCGGTGAGCCAGCCAGCCAAGGTCAACGACATGCAGTTCCCATTCAACATGCGGCCGCTGATGGCGGGTTGGAACGCGTTGTTCCTGCGCAAGGGTGAAATCCAGGTGCAGCCGCAACGCAGCGAGCAGTGGAATCGTGGCGCCTACCTGGTCAATGGGCTGGGTCACTGCGCGGCTTGTCATTCACCGCGCAACTTGATGGGCGCGGAGAAGGGCGGTAAAAATTTCCTGGCGGGCGGCATGGTCGATGGCTGGGAAGCACCTGCGCTCAATGGCTTATCCAAATCGCCTACGCCGTGGACTGAAGATCAATTGTTCACCTACCTGAGCAGTGGTTATTCCGATGCCCACGGTGTCGCGGCGGGCCCCATGGGGCCGGTGGTTAGCGAATTGGCGAAGCTGCCCAAAGCAGACATACGGGCGATGGCGGTTTACCTCGCGTCGCTCGATGGCACGGTGCAAGCACAGACCCGCTCAAGCTCGGAAACCGTAGCGCAACCCAGCGTCACAGAGGTGTCGTTGAACAATGGTCGGCGGGTGTTTGAAGGTTCCTGCCAAGGCTGTCACGCCGATGGTCTTGGGCCGAAACTGTTTGGTGTCAGTCCCTCGTTGGCGACTAATACCAACCTTCACAGTACGCTGCCAGACAACCTGCTGAAGGTCATTTTGCAAGGCATCTCCAACCCGGCGACGCCGGACCTTGGTTATATGCCAGGTTTCAAGGACAGCCTGTCCAACAGGCAGATCGCCGAACTGACGGCATACCTGCGCAATCGCTTCGCCTCAGCTGAACCTGCGTGGCAAGGGCTGGAGCAGAAGGTCGCGCACTTGCGGGCCAATCCCGGAACTCATTGATCAGAGAGTCACTGAGACGCAGGCAGTGTCAGCACACCGCGCACCACCAGATCGCTGATGAACGCCAGCCAGTCCTGCTGCTGGCCTTGATCCGCCAGGTCTTGACCAAGAAATGAGGTGAGGGTGTGCCGGTTGGAGTTATAGAAGTAGCAGAGCGAGGCGATCATCAGGTAAACGTGATTGATGTCGACGTCCTGGCGAAACACCCCCTGCCGCTGACCCGCTTCGATGAGCGGTGTGATCACGCCCAGCGTGGCACCGGACAAGCGACGAAGCTCACTGGACTGCCTGGCGTGCTTGCCCTCGTGCAGGTTTTCGATATTGAGGATAGCGACGAATTCCGGATGCTTTACGTAGTAATGCCAGACGAACGCCACTCGTTCACGCAGGGCCTGCACAGGGTTCGAAAGGTCCAGGCGCAGCATGCTTTCGGCATGGTTGAATGCTTCATAAGTGTGTTCAAGCACCCGTACAAAGAGGTTTTCCTTGCTGCCGAAATAGTAATAGATCATCCGGTCATTGGACTCGGCTTCACTGGAAATCTGTTCGATCCGCCCGCCCGCATAACCATCACGGGTGAAGACCTTGACCGCGGCCTTGAGAATACGAGCCTTGGTCTGGTCGGCCTGCTGGGCTCTGATACCTGTTTTTTTGTTCAAACTGTTGCCCTTGACGATTATGCGTAGCGATGTTTATGGCTAGGAAATGACATGACATTCCGTGGTAGTGCGCCACCGGTCTCTGAACTGGGCACTCCGGCCAAAGGGATTCTTTGGGCGCCCCGGGGTTTCTCGTTCACCGTATGCATTAGATCGATGTCGCATTGTTCTTCGACGAATGCAAGGGAATGAATAGTACTCCCGTTCAATGCGTTAGGCGGGTTGTTGGCAACGCTGTTTTTCCCTGCAAACGAGGGGCCGATCACTTGAAGACGATGGCGCAGCAATCAACTGAATTTGAACCGGGAGAGTGGCCATGTCTGATTTGTACTCCTTGCTCGATGCATTGGATCAAGCCAACAGCACAAAGATCGATGCTGTACTGGCCACGGTCGTCAAGGTCGAGGGTTCGGCCTATCGGCGTCCGGGTGCGAGGATGCTGATTCCACTGTTTGGCCAGACAGTCGGAACTATAAGCGGCGGTTGTCTGGAACAGGAGTTGGCCAGGAAGGCCTGGTGGTTGACCGAGTCCGGCGGGGCAGTGGTTCGTCGTTACAGCACGGCAGCCCAGGAAGAGGAGGACGCCGATGATGAAGACGCGGCGCTGACGTTTGGCCTGGGCTGCAACGGTACCGTGCATGTACTCCTGGAACGGCATGATGCCGGCAAGCGGAGTCTGTTGCTCGATGTGCTGCAACGGGTGAAGGCCACCGGTCAACCGGCAGCACTGGCGACCGTCATAGCCGCGGGCCGAACAGCCCGTGTGCGAGTCGGTGCTCGAATGGGACTGAACGCCTTTATGAACGCGTGTGAGGGCATCCGCTGCCAAGCGCTTCAACACGCCCTGCAGGGTGATTTGCGCAGTACCCTTGCGCGCAGGAAGTCTCAGTTGATGATTTACGGAAGCGGTGCCGATGAAGTCGAGGTCTTTCTCGAATACATCGCGCCACAGCGTCGACTGATGATCTTTGGCGCGGGTCATGACGCCCAGCCTTTGGTGCGGTTCGCCAGGGATTTGAACTGGCATGTAACGGTGGTGGACGGGCGTGCGCACTTTGCTCGCCCGGAACGGTTCCCTGGAGCAAGCCAGGTCATTGTTGCACCTATCCACGAGCCTTTTAACTTATCCAGCGCTGTCGACGGAGCCGCGGTGGTGGTCATGACCCATAGCTTCCGACAGGATCGGCATTGGCTGGAAAACGTTCTGCAATGTTCACCTGCCTATGTCGGGCAGTTGGGCCCTCGAGAGCGAACAGAACGACTGCTCGATGAGATGGGCGCTTTGGCCCGTTTGCCAGAAAGCCTGCCCAGGCTTCACTATCCGATCGGCCTGGATCTGGGGGGCGATACCCCGGCGAGCGTGGCCTTGGCCATTGTTGGCGAGATCACGGCCTACCTCAATGAACGCAGTGGCGGGATGCTGAAATACCGCAAGACCACCATTCACCAAGCTTGTGAGCCAGTCCACTCTCCAGCGGTGGACGGCCTGCAGGCGAAAATGGAAGCGTAGCGGCTACAGGGACTTGTTTGCGCCGCAGCGGTTGTTGCGCGCCGGTTCTTCCGGCACATGCGGCTTAGATCCGGAAACTGCCAACCAATTGCTTCAGACGCGCGGCCTGCTGCTCAAGGTCTGAGCAGGCCAGTAAGGTCGATTGAAGGTTTTCCACGCCTTCGCGATTCAGTGTGTTGATCTCGGTGATGTCCATGTTGATCGAACCAACCACGGCGGTTTGCTCCTCGGTGGCGGTGGCCACCGACTGGTTCATACCGTCGATTTCGCCGATGCGTAGGGTCATGCTGCTCAGGCGCTTGCCGGCAAGGTTGGCAATCTCTACGCTGTCCTGGCTGTGACGCTGGCTTTCATCCATGGTGCTGACTGATTCGCGGGCACCCACTTGCAGCTCTTCTATCATGGCCTGCACTTGTTGCGCCGACTCCTGGGTCCGGTGTGCCAGGTTGCGCACTTCATCGGCAACCACCGCGAAACCTCTGCCGGCCTCGCCAGCGCGGGCCGCTTCGATGGCCGCATTCAGGGCCAGCAGGTTGGTCTGCTGGGAGATGCTGGTGATCACTTCGAGAATCTGCCCGATGTTCACGGTCTTGTTGTTGAGCGATTCGATGTGGGTACTGGAGGCGCTGAGCAGACTCGAGAGTTGGTTCATCGACGCGATACTGCGATCCACCACTTGCTGACCGTCCTCGGCGAGATGGCGGGCAGCGCTGGCCTGGTGCGAGGCGTGCGCTGCGTTGCGGGCAATTTCCTGGGTGGCCGCGCCCAGCTGATTGATCGCGGCCGCAACGCTGCTGGTCCGGCTAGACTGTTCGTCGCTGTTGAACATCGACGCGTTCGATGCACTGACAACGCGTTGTGCGACTTCATTGACATGCTCGGTGGCCGATGACACTTCGCGGATCGAGCGGTGAATGCGCTCCACGAAACGGTTGAAGGCATTGCCGAGAATGCCGAACTCGTCCTGGCTCTGGATGTTCAGGCGACGGGTCAGGTCACCGTCGCCATCGGCGATGTCCTGCATCGCGTGAGTCATCGCGTGCAATGGCTGGATCAGCAAGCGGATCAACATGCCGAGCAAGGCGATGATAATCACTACCGCAATGGTGGTGGCAATGATCGCCGAGGCGCGGAAGTCGTTGAGCATCGAGAACGCCTGGTCCTTGTCCACGGACAGTCCGATGTACCAGTTGACCGATGGCAGCCCTTGGATGTGGGCGAAGGTCATGATGCGCGTCTTGCCGTCGACTTCGACTTCACTGAAGTCGCCGCTGATCCGCGGGGTGTTTTGCGGATACGCCTCGCCCAGGGACTTCATCACCAACGATTTGTCCGGGTGCACCAGGATCTTGCCGTCGGCGCTGACCAGGAAGGCATAGCCCATGCCGCTGAAGTTCAGCGCTTTGAGGTTGTCGATCAGGGTTTGCAGGCTCAGGGCACCGCCGACCACGCCAACGCTTTGCCCGGCTTTTTTCGACGCGCTGGCAATAGTGATAACCGTCTGGTGTGTCGCTGCTTCGACATAAGGTTCAGTCAGGATGCTACTGGCGTTGTTTTCAGCGCTCTTGTACCAGGGGCGAGCGCGCGGGTCGAAGTCGTCAGGCATTTTCGCGTCAGGGCGGATAATGAAACTGCCGCGGGCATCGCCCACGAAAGCAGACAAGAAGGTTGAACTCATGGCCTTTTGTTCAAGTAATTTGGCAATTTCAGGCTGTTCGGGGTTGAGGGCGATGTTCTGCGCGAGGTTTTCGATCAGCAGAATGCGTCCGCTCAACCAGATCTGAATGTTGTTGGCGGCAATGTTGCCCGTCTCATGCAGGTAATTGTCCAGGTCCCGGCGAATCGCATTGCGCTGAAAGTAGTCGTTATACAGCGTGAACGAGGCAAGGGCGGTAATGACGATGAGGGCGGCGGCCAGCAGGATTTTATGGCTGAAGCTCAGATTTTTGTTCATGGCTGTGGGGTCCGCTAAGGTCTTGTTGCCCCGGGCGCTTTTGGACTCTGCGAAAAACACGGGGGCAGCTGTCAGCAACGCGCCTCATCTGTGACGAGGCGCGTCAGCGTTTCTTAGAACAGGCTCAGGGTGTAATTGAGGATCAGGCGATTCTCGTTGACATCGGAGCGGTAGTTGGAGCGCGCGGTGGCATTGCGAGCCAGGATGCCGACGTTTTTCAGCGGGCCACTCTGGATGACATAGCCAATGTCCAGATCGCGCTCCCACTCCTGGCCTTCAAAGTCGCCAACAGTCTTTACGTTGTCACCTTTGACGTAACGCACCATGGTGGTCAGGCCCGGAATGCCCAGCGCGGCGAAGTTGTAATCGTAGCGCGCCTGCATGGAGCGCTCGTCGGCGGAGTCGAACGCGTAGGTCATCACCTCGTTGCTCAGAGGGCTGACGTTGGCGAATACCCGGGCGAAGCCTTGATCACCGAACATTGCCTGATAACCCAGCGAGATTGTGTGCCCACCGTACTTGGCCGATAGAAGAGAGTGGAGTGCCTGGTTGTCCACTTCGCCTATCAGTTTCTTGCCATCAGCGCTGGAGTCGTAGTAACCGACGGTGGCGCCCAGCGTCCAGTCACCCAAAGGCAGGCTGTGCTTGAGGCTAAAGAAACGCTGGTTGTAGAGGTCTTCCAATTGGGCGTACCAGGCGCCAACACTGCTGCGCTTATCATTGAATGCATAATCGACACCTGCGTAGTTGAAGTGGTCAGCGCTGGCTTGGCGTTTCACTACTGAACCGACCATGGCCTGCATTTTTTCGTCGCCTGCCTCGTCGCGCAAACTGGTGGAATGCAGTTGACCGGCCTGCAGCGTCAGTCCGTTGATCTCATTGGAGACCAGGCTGGCACCTTGATAGGAGGGCGGGAGCAGGCGGGTATCGCTGAAGGTAAGCACGGGAAGGTTGGGTTGCAGTTCACCGATCTTCAATTCGCTGTTCGACAACCTGGCCTTCAATGCCAGGCCCAGACGGCTGTATTCGTCGGCGGCCTTGCCGTCACCATGCACTGGCAGTAATCCGCTCTTGACGCGATCCGGGCTACTGTCCAGCTTGAGGCCCAGCAGGCCAATGGCGTCCACGCCGAAACCCACGACACCCGGGGTATAACCGGATTTGACGTTGAGGATAAAGCCTTGACCCCACTCCTGGGCTTTGGACTGTTTGTTGGGGCCAACGAGGTCGGAGAAATCTCGGCTGAAGTAATAGTTACGGGCCTGCAGGGTCGCGCTGGAGCCCTCGATGAAACCCCCGGCAGCCAGGGCCGAGAGTGGCGTCTGGAGAATGGCGATGCTCAGGAGCAGAGGGGATGTTTTTTGGACACGTTTTTTCATGGGGGTTTCTTCTTATTAGATGTTTTTTAGCGTTCAGGTGTTTTTCGGGTAGCGCCCAAGTCCGCTTCAACACGCCCGCTGTCTATGGAAATCATGCAAAGTCTGCAGGCACACGCCATGCAGTAGACCGCCGACCGTTGTCGGCAGAGAGTAATCAGCAAGGGTTTTTACGTAGTGACGACTGGGGTGATGAAGCCGACTGCCGGGGCTTTTAGCGAGGCGTTCTTGTGCACGCTTTTACAAGAACAGTCCTCTCCACTGACTGCCGTCAGACGGCTGTGATCGATCCGCAAACGTGGTCGAGCACAGCCGCCTGGCGGCAGTTTCTACAGGGCATCCAGGTCGCGGTTCAGTCCTGCAGCGCAGTACGGGCTGACGCCTGCGGTTGAACTTTGGACTTGCGCTGGTAAACGAAGCACATCGCTAATGCAGCAACGGCTCCCGGGATGGCGAAGACAATGAAGTTAAACTGCAGTGGCAGTTGAATACCAACCAGCACGCCTCCCAAAATCGGTCCCACTATCGCTCCGGTGCGTCCGATGCCCGACGCCCAGCCGAGGCCGGTCGAACGGATGCCCATCGGGTAGAACTGGGCAACCAAGGCCCACGCCAGAATCTGCGTCCCAATGGTGCTTGCACCTGCTATCGCGACCAGCGCGTAGAGGACGGCCGTAGGCGGGTGGAGGCCGAGTGAACTGATAGATAGCGCTGCAATGATGAAGAACACCACCACCACATTTCGCAAGTTGAAACGGTCTCCAAGCCAACCGCCACTGATTGCGCCAACGATCGCGCCGAGATTGAGCACCAACAGAAACATGATGCTTGATCCCAGTCCATAACCGGCATTAATCATCAGTTTCGGCAGCCAGGAGCCCAGAGCGTAAATCATCAACAAGCAGCAGAAACACGAGGTCCAGAGCAGCAGAGTGCTAATCGCGCGGCCCTCGCGAAACAGTTGGACCATTGGCGCTCCAGCAGTTTTTGGCGTCGCTGTGCTGAAGTCGTCATTTGCCTGTGGGACAAAGCTTGGCTCAATCCGTTGTATGACACGGCTCGCCTCGGTCGTGCGACCTTGACGCACCATGAATCCCACGGATTCGGACAATGATCGATAAATCATCGGTAGC
Source organism: Pseudomonas sp. GL-RE-26 (assembly GCF_019956275.1). Taxonomy (NCBI): domain Bacteria; kingdom Pseudomonadati; phylum Pseudomonadota; class Gammaproteobacteria; order Pseudomonadales; family Pseudomonadaceae; genus Pseudomonas; species Pseudomonas sp. GL-RE-26. The sequence continues at coordinate 8,321 of NZ_JAHBDI010000007.1, read as the reverse complement.
AACAGCAATGGAATGGCAGCGACGTAGAACAGTGATTGCCAACCGAAGTTTGGCAAGAGCACAACGCCCAGTCCGGCAGAGATCATCCCGCCCACCGAGTAGCCGCTGAACATGATTGCCACGAGAGTGCTGCGAAGTTTCTTCGGCGCGTACTCGCTCATTAGCGCTACCGCATTGGGCATGACGCCGCCGATGGCGAATCCTGCGATAAAACGACAGATACCGAACTGGGTAGGGTCCGTGCAAAAACCGGTCAGCGCGGTGAATGTGCTGAATAGCGCGATTCCGCCTACGATAATTGGTTTACGACCGATCTTGTCCGCAAGTGGGCCCAAGATCAGCGCACCAAACATCATACCGAACAGCGCAAAACTACCTAGCGTGCCAGCTTGTACGGGTGTCAAACCCCAGTCTTGCATCAGCGATGGCAGTACAACGCCGTAGATCACCAAATCGTAGCCGTCAAATATAAGGATCAGCGTGCACCAGAACAGCACACGCCAGTGGAAGGGATTGAAACGTGCCCCGTCTATCAATTGATTGATATCGATCTTTCGCATGGCATCTGACTCTTGTTGTTGTTTTTAGAAACCTGATCCTTGTGGCGTGGAGCAACTGGCCGGGTCTCAACCAGGAACACCTCCACTGGCCGGGAGGTTCATGCCGGTAAGGCAAACATCGGGTTCGTAGTGAGCAAGAGCAGGGCGCCTGCTTGCTCTGCGACGGTTATTTTTCGGTTTTGTGTCGTTTCCATCGTAAGGCCCTCTGGGAAGGTTCAGAACTCACGGCTTTGTCGTCCCATGCTCGATGATCAATGATATTAGTCAGTATACTGATTATGTGCATTGACCAAACTGATCCTTCAATCGACCCTGGAGACGAAGCGTGTCGCACATGCAGCCTGTGCCATCAATCATGTGCCAATGCGCCAAATTAGATCAGTACACTGACGAAATTATCGTTGCAGATGCCGTGTGGATTGTCAAAGTATTTGCTAGGGGGAGGGCTCTGAAAGCTAACCGCAGGTCAGTCCGGATCTAAGCATTTGAGCCAGCTCAATACTTTTGGATAGGCGTTTGGCAATAGTCTTGCCAACCAGAACGTAGTGGTTGATTTGTTGCCTGTGAGAATGCGGCGGTCGCCGAGTCGAACACCTTTTAGAATGTCGGCAGCACAATGTTCCGGCGAGGTGAGTAGCATCTTTTCCGCGCTGGCCGACACCTGTTCTTCCTCCAATCCCGCCTGCTTGACCCGCCGTCCGGCCTACTCAATATTGGAACTGATCCCGCCGGGGTGCACACAGACGGCATTCACTCCGCTGCCTGTTGCTGCTGATGCGAAATTGACCTGGTTGCCGAAATTTCACTGACCTAGGCTGATGCTTCGTGAACTGTTACCAGTGCTGGATTTTTGCCATTGGTATTGAGTCAGCGTTGCGTCGGCAACTGGGTCAATGTCGCATCAGTAGCAACAGGTGGTAGGGACGCTTTGAAGGTGAGCTATGATTTAGCGGTTCGCCTCGCCAGTTGCGTTACACACACTCTCTCCCCAGAGGTGACTGATGGCGTGAAGAGGTTCGGGGGGAATGCAGTCGCCTGCGGACTGAACGGTTTGTGGGCGAACTTGCGCGTGCTGTGCGCAAAGGTCCACGATGGGTGGGCAAGATCATCCATGCCTCAATCGCGATCGGCGGTAACGCGATGCTCGCGGGCAATGTTCACTTCATCCGGCCACCTACTGCCACCAGCGAGACGCTGCATGTGTCCCTGGCACAGGTCGGCATCCACTACATTTTGGCAACAGTTGCGATGATCTATGCCTGAATTCCTATGTCACCCTGTGCAGCCTGTAACGCTCGCTCTTCGGTCAGCGGCATGAAAACTGGCTGCCTATTGCTGGCATGCTGGTAAAGAAAGTAGTGCCCGGAATCGTCCAACAATACTCGGTACAGTTCTGATGGCCGAAAGTTGTTACCGATATAAATACTTTCCTTGAGTATCTCGAACGACTTGATCCCATGCTGTCGCATTGTAGTTTCAAAGGCTTCGTAAAGACCTTCTCTGCGGCGCCGATTGTTTCGAGCATTTAGCTTGAAAAAAACCACCATCAGCACGGCATAGCTGATAAGGAGTATCACAAGGGCGCTAGTCCGCATGCGTGGAGCTCCATGTGCTCTCAAACGTTGTGCATCTCAGTGTAGGCGCGTTTCTGGTGGAATCTTCAGCTCATCCCAAGGTCACGGCGCAAGAAGACTGCCTCGCTGTGTCTTGGTCGCTTGAGTAGCAGGGGACGACCGTTGAAGAGCCTTTTCCGGTGTCGTTGACTATTCGCAGTTCGCCGGCAGGCCATATGGTTTAATGAGAGGAACTATTAATGGAGTGGTTGCTATGGAAAAGGCGTTTCGAAATCCGTTGTTTTTAACCGGACTGCCGCTAGTTGTCTGCGGTCTGGCGATCACCGCGCCCGGCCTTTGGATTCCTGGGTTGGTCCTGATGGTCGCTGGCTGGGCAAAGGGGAAGAAGCGAGTCTGATGTCATCGCCGCGACCCCTTGTAGATGAGCCAAGCCATGTAGAGGGGCATTACGATGGCGATAATCATGGCTTCACCGTAACCGGATGAGACAGAGGAGTGGGTGATTTTTTCGGGTTGGTCTAAGCTTTTGACTACGTTTCAATGCCGTTTTCGGCGAACCATTTGGCTCAGGCCACCGCTCGAAAGGACTCATGTGAAATTCAATATCGTTGCCTTGGGCTTGCTCGCTGTTTTGGCAGGCTGCACAACTGCGGGCCCATATGTCACCAACATCTCAAGCGATGGACGTAATGGCTTGAATATCGAGAAGTGCTCCGTGAAGATGAATGCTTTCATGGGTACTGTTAGCACCACCGAATGTACATCCCAGAACGTTCAACTCAGCCGCAGTAACTGACTTCAGGTTTCAGTTGGGTTCCTTTAAAGCAAAGCGCTTATGAAAGCTGGTCAACCAGCGAGAAAAGCGTCGGGCTTTTTGCAAACCATGGGAAGGTATGTTCCTGTTGGATGTGCGGCAATCCCAGAAAACAGGGATTGCTCAACATGCAGGAGCTGCGAGCTGACCTTCCCATTCAAGAATGAAAACAGAACCCGGTCACCGTTCCGGGTTCTTAATTGAGATCGACACGATTTGTTGATCCGCAAAACGTGTCGCGACACTTGAGCTGATTATCGAGTGTTCCGCCGATATCCATAAATTACCGAAATGGATCGCATTGCTGAGGCGAGCGGTCGGTGCACTCTAGGCAATGATCAGCCAGGCTGAACTCCAGAGAAACGGTCGGCAAGTTGAACAAGTTCGGAACACTACGCCCCCTTAGCGCCGATCCAGCCAAACCGTTTGGGCATTACAGAATTCGCGCACTCCGAAGTGCGAGAGTTCCCGGCCAAAGCCGCTCTTCTTCACGCCACCAAAACTGACGCGCGGATCGCTGGCGCTATAGCCGTTGATGAACACGCCGCCGGTTTCAAGTTCGTTGGTCATCTGCCGGGCAAGTTCGGCATTGCGCGTGTAGAGGGTGGCGGTGAGGCCGAACTCGCTGTCATTGGCCAACTCCAGCGCATGGGCGGCGTCTCGGGCCGTGATGATTGAGGCCACAGGACCAAACAATTCCTGTTTGAATGATGTCATCTGATCGGTCACTTCGCCGAGTACGGTGGGCTCATAGTAGTTGCCAGGGCCTTGCGTCTTCTTTCCACCCATCAGCAGCGTCGCACCTTCTTCCAGTGTGTCGCGCACCTGTTGGTCCAGTTCGTCACGCAGATCGAAGCGAGCCATCGGGCCGATATAGGTGGTGGTGGCCAGTGGATCACCGACAACCAATTGTTGGGTGGCTTCGACGAACTTGCGCGTAAATTCCTCGACAACGCCCTGCTCGACAATCAGGCGTTTGGCGGCGGCGCAGACTTGTCCGGTGTTTTGATAACGCCCGATCACGGCGGCTTTCACCGCCTCATCGAGGTCGGCGTCGTCGAGCACGATAAATGGGTCGGAGCCACCCAGTTCCAATACGCATTTCTTCAGTGCGGCTCCGGCTTGAGCACCGATGGCCATGCCCGCACGTACGCTACCGGTGAGAGTGACGGCCGCGATGCGTGGATCGGCAATAGCTTTGGATACACCTTCCGGAGTGACGTTGATGACCTCGAAAACACCTTCGGGGAAGTCCGCTTGCTTGAAGGTCTCCAGCAGCAGGTAGGCGCTGCCCATGACGTTGGGCGCGTGCTTGAGCACATAGGTATTACCGGCGAGCAGGGTGGGGACCGCGCCGCGCAGGACTTGCCAGATGGGGAAGTTCCACGGCATCACGGCGAGAATCGGGCCCAGGGGGCGATATTCGATGCGCGCCTTGCCGCCGTCCACCGAGGTAGGCTCCGGGCTCAGCATGGCGGGGCCGTGTTCGGCGTACCACTCGCAGAGCTGTGCACATTTTTCAATTTCACCGCGGGCCTGGGCAATCGGCTTGCCCATTTCCTGGGTGATCATGTTCGCCATGGCCTCGGCATTGTTGCGCAAGGCTTGGCCGAGGTTGATCAACAGCTGCGCGCGCTGTTCAACCGGTTTGCCGCGCCAGGCGCGAAATCCGGTAGCGGCCCGCGTCAGTGCGGCCTGCAGTGCCGAATCGGATTCGAAAGGGTAATGGCCGATTTGCTCGCCCGTGGTCGGGTTGATCGAAATGGCATGGGTAAGGCTGGATACGTTGGTCATGGCACCGTCCTGCAAGGTAGGAATGTGCTCAGGTTATGGGGCTATATGTTTTCTGGAAACTGAATAATACTGAGCATAACGTTCACGTTTGGAGAATGACTTGGATCTGGTTCAGCTCGAAATCTTCAAGGCTGTCGCCGAGCACGGCAGCATCAGCGTGGCTGCCCAACATATCCACCGGGTGCCATCGAATCTCACGACCCGAATCAAGCAGCTTGAACTGGATCTGGGTGTGGATCTGTTTATCCGCGAGAAGAGTCGTCTGCGCCTGTCGCCGGCCGGCTGGAGCTTTCTGGATTACGCTCGGCGTATTCTCGACCTGGTTCAGGAGGCGCGCGCGACAGTGGCGGGTGAAGAACCCCAGGGAGCCTTCGCCCTGGGCTCGCTGGAAAGTACTGCAGCGGTACGTATTCCAGAGCTACTGGCCGCCTATAACCAGAAGCACGCCAAAGTTGAACTGGACCTGTCCACCGGGCCCTCCGGGACCATGATCGATGGGGTGCTGTCGGGGCGGCTGGCCGCTGCATTCGTCGATGGTCCGGTGCTGCATCCGGCACTGGAGGGCGTGCCTGCTTTCGAGGAGGAAATGGTTCTGATCGCACCGCTCAACCATGAGCCGATTCATCGGGCCAAGGACGTGAATGGCGAAAACATCTATGCCTTCCGCTCCAACTGCTCCTATCGCCATCACTTCGAAAGCTGGTTCGCCAATGGAGCGGCGGTGCCCGGCAAGATTTTCGAAATGGAGTCCTATCACGGCATGCTGGCCTGCGTCAGCGCCGGTGCCGGCCTGGCGCTGATGCCCCGCAGCATGCTCGAAAGCATGCCTGGATGCACGACGGTCAGCGTCTGGCCGTTGTCGGAGTCGTTCCGCTATCTGCGCACCTGGCTGGTGTGGCGCAGGGGGACGGTGTCGCGGAGCCTGACGATGTTTGTGCGCTTGCTTGAGGAGCGCGGTGTGGCGTTGATCGATAAATAGTGGAAAGTTAACGGTCAGTGCCGAAAAACCGGATAATGGCGGCCAAATCGTTTAGCTCGTTATTCTGGTAATCGCACATGGAAATCAAGGTCAACTTTCTCGACAACCTTCGACTTGAAGCCAAGTTCGACGACTTCACGGTGATCGCCGATCAACCCATTCGCTACAAGGGCGATGGCTCGGCACCGGGTCCGTTCGATTACTTCCTGGCTTCGTCGGCGTTGTGTGCGGCGTACTTCGTGAAGTTGTATTGCGAAACTCGCAATATCCCTACCGAAAATATCCGCCTGTCGCAGAACAACATTGTTGATCCGGAAAACCGCTACAACCAGATTTTCAAGATTCAGGTCGAATTGCCGGCGGACATCTCCGCCAAGGACCGCCAGGGGATCTTGCGCTCCATCGACCGTTGTACGGTAAAGAAGGTGGTGCAAACCGGGCCTGAGTTTGTGATTGAAGAGGTCGAAAACCTCGACGCCGATGCCCAGGCGTTGCTGATGCCGCACTCGACTGGCGAAGCGGGCACCTACATCGTGGGCAAGGACCTGCCGCTGGAGCAAACCATCGCCAATATGTCGTGCATCCTGGCCGACCTGGGCATGAAGATTGAAATCGCTTCGTGGCGCAATATCGTTCCCAATGTGTGGTCGCTGCACATCCGCGATGCGCACTCGCCAATGTGTTTTACCAATGGCAAGGGCGCGACCAAGGAAGGCGCGCTGGCATCGGCATTGGGCGAGTTTATCGAGCGGCTCAACTGCAACTTCTTCTACAACGATCAGTTCTGGGGCGAGGACATCGCCAATGCGGCGTTTGTGCATTACCCGGACGAGCGCTGGTTCAAGCCTGGCCCGAAGGACGAACTGCCGACTGAGATCCTCGACGAGTACTGCCTGAAGGTTTACGACCGGGACGGCGAGTTGCGTGGCTCACATCTGTACGACACCAATTCCGGCAACACCCAGCGTGGCATTTGTTCACTGCCGTTCGTGCGCCAGTCAGACAATGAGGTGGTGTATTTCCCCTCCAACCTGATCGAAAACCTGTTCCTGAGTAATGGCATGAGCGCCGGCAACACGCTGGCCGAAGCCCAGGTGCAGTGCCTGTCGGAGATCTTCGAGCGCGCGGTCAAGCGCGAAATCCTCGAAGGTGAAATGGCTCTGCCGGATGTGCCGCAGGAAGTGCTGGCGAAATACCCGGGCATCCTGGCCGGTATCCAGGCCCTGGAAGAGCAGGGCTTCCCGGTGCTGGTCAAGGATGCATCGCTGGGCGGGGAGTTCCCTGTGATGTGCGTTACCTTGATGAACCCGCGTACCGGTGGCGTGTTTGCCTCGTTCGGCGCACATCCAAGCCTGGAAGTGGCACTGGAGCGCAGCCTGACGGAATTACTGCAAGGCCGCAGTTTCGAAGGTCTGAACGATCTGCCTCAGCCTACCTTCGAAGGTCAGGCGGTGACTGAGCCGAACAACTTCGTCGAGCACTTTATCGATTCCAGCGGTGTGGTCTCGTGGCGCTTCTTCAGTGCCAAGCCTGATTTCGAATTCGTTGAGTGGGATTTCTCCGGTCAAGGTGAAAACTCCAATACCGAAGAGGCCGCGACCTTGTTCGGCATTCTCGAAGACATGGGCAAAGAAGTGTATATGGCGGTCTATGAGCACATTGGTGCCAAGGCCTGCCGCATTCTGGTGCCGGATTACTCGGAAATTTATCCGGTAGAAGATTTGATCTGGGATAACACCAACAAAGCGCTGCAGTTCCGCGCTGACATCCTGAACCTGCACAGCCTGAGCAAAGTCGGCCTGAGAACGCTGGCCAAGGGGCTGGAAAACAGCGAGCTGGATGATTACACCGACATCACCACCTTGATCGGCATCGAGTTCGACGACAACACGCCGTGGGGCAAGTTGACGATCCTGGAGCTGAGGCTGCTGATTTATCTCGCCTTGCAGAAGTTTGACCAGGCCAAGGATCTGGTGGAAGCCTTCTTGCAATACAACGACAACACCGTCGAGCGTGGCTTGTTTTATCAGGCCGTGAACGTCGTGCTGGAAATGCAGCTGGACGATGATCTGGAACTGAGCGACTACGAGGTCAACTTCCGCCGGATGTTCGGCAACGAGCGGATGGACGCGGCGATAGGGTCCGTGGATGGCAGTGTACGTTTCTATGGTCTGACGCCGACGAGCATGAAACTGGAAGGGCTCGACAGGCACCTTCGCCTGATCGACAGCTATAAAAAGCTGCACACGGCGCGGGCGAGGGTGGCGGCCTTGTCCAGCTGATAGCGATAACAAAAAAGCACCTTGGGTGCTTTTTTGTTTTTTGGCGGCCGGCTAATCGTCTGTACGCGGTGGTCTCGTTTTTTGGCTCTGCTATGGGTTGTGGCTGCCTGTGAGGAAGCTCTTCTATATAGAAGGGCGTTCTGCTTGTGCGCCAGGCATGGCGCGTTGCGCGTAAGCGCAACCAGCTTGGCTGTGGTGGCCTCGCTGGTGACTTGGAGGTGAAAGTCCTCTACACACCCGGCAAGGGGAAGTGTTAGCCAGAGGCAAGGGTGTCGCGGGTGACTGCGAATCTGAAGGAAGCCCGAGGCAAACTGCTGG
>NZ_JAHBDI010000006.1:0-143580 GCF_019956275.1 Pseudomonas sp. GL-RE-26 | reverse complement strand
TACCTGGCCGAGCTTCATGCCTCAGCCCCGCACTATGTCCTGCCTCATCGGCGAGAGGAGCGTATTTATCCTCGCGCCATCCGGCTCAAATCACCGAAGTATCCGATCAGAAATAAAAATGCCAGTCAGCTTAACTGACTGGCATTAGCCATCAAGGCCGCCTTTTTTTGTCTGCGAAGACCCGCATGCGCATGAAATCACGCTTTTCGCTGTAGTCCCGAGCGGTTTGACTGATGGGTTCGAACCTTCCATTGGGTTACGGATTTGTCTGTTCTTATAACTCTCGGTGATTTGACAAATAAAGACCTCAAGCGACCATCGGCGTGAGCTTGAAACGCCCCGCGGATGGGAGTACCGTCTGCGCCTTAGAAGGGCACCTCTGGTGTACATGTGTGTAGGGCAAATGCCCGAAAGCGGTGCGACAGAGAGGCTAGAAAGCGAATCCAGTAGTCAGTGCCGGGCCAAAGTCCCCGCCTGCTACGCCAACCTAATTCTGGCGCCGTTTGCCCACATGCCAAAAACCAGTGCCACGCTGCTGATAATCGATGATGACGAAGTAGTGCGCGCGAGCCTCGCCGCCTATTTGGAAGACAGTGGTTTCAGCGTCTTGCAGGCCAGCAATGGTCAGCAGGGTCTTCAGGTATTCGAGCAAGACAAGCCCGACTTGGTCATCTGCGATCTGCGCATGCCGCAGATGGGCGGACTCGAACTCATTCGCCAGGTGACCGAACGTTCGCCGCAAACGCCGGTGATCGTGGTGTCGGGTGCGGGCGTGATGAACGACGCGGTCGAAGCCCTGCGCCTGGGCGCAGCGGACTACCTGATCAAGCCTCTCGAAGATCTGGCCGTGCTCGAGCACTCCGTGCGCCGGGCCCTGGATCGTGCGCGTCTGTTGCTGGAGAACCAGCGCTACCGCGAGAAGCTGGAGAAGGCCAACCGCGAGCTCGAAGCCAGCCTGAACCTGCTCCAGGAGGACCAGAACGCCGGTCGCCAGGTGCAGATGAACATGCTGCCGGTCAGCCCCTGGACCATCGACGAATTCAAGTTTGCTCACCAGATCATCCCGTCGCTGTACCTGTCGGGTGATTTCGTCGACTACTTCCGGGTCGACGAGCGCCGGGTCGCCTTTTACCTGGCTGACGTTTCCGGTCATGGCGCCTCTTCAGCCTTCGTCACCGTGCTGTTGAAGTTCATGACCACGCGCCTGCTGTTCGAATCCAAGCGCAGTGGCACCTTGCCGGAGTTCATGCCTTCAGAGGTCCTTGGTCATATCAACCGGGGCCTGATCAGTTGTAAGCTGGGTAAACACGTCACAATGGTCGGTGGAGTCATCGACGAGGAGACCGGTTTGTTGACCTATAGCATCGGCGGTCATCTGCCGTTGCCAGTGTTGTACACGCCAGACAGTGTTCGTTATCTGGAAGGGCGTGGTCTGCCCGTGGGCCTCTTCAACGAAGCCACCTACGAAGACCACGTGCTGGAACTGCCACCGACGTTCAGCCTGACGCTGATGTCTGATGGCATTCTGGATCTTTTGCCAGAACCCACACTCAAAGAAAAAGAGGCGGCGTTGCCCCAACGGGTCAAGGCTGCGGGCGGCACCCTGGATGGGTTGCGGCAGGTTTTTGGATTGGCCACGCTAGGGGAGATGCCGGATGATATCGCCCTGTTGGTGTTGAGCAGGAATCTTTGATGAGTACCGGTAGAATCCAGTTCGCCGAGCAGGATGGCACCTTCGTCCTGAAGTTCGTCGGTGAAGTTCGCCTGACCCTGTGTTCGGCGTTGGATGCGACTATTGAGCGGATCTTCAGCGCGTTGAATTTCAACACGATCGTGATCGATCTGACCGAAACCCGCAGCATCGACAGCACCACGCTTGGCCTGCTGGCCAAGCTGTCGATCCTGTCGCGGCAGAAGGTCGGCCTGCTGCCGACCGTCGTCACCACCCACGAAGACATCACGCGTCTGTTGCAGTCCATGGGCTTCGAGCAGGTGTTCAACATCGTTGATAAGCCGGTGCCGTGCCCGGAATGCCTGGATGACCTGCCAGACCAGGATCAGTCCGAAGAAGTGGTGCGGATCAAGGTGCTCGAAGCGCACAAGATCCTCATGGGCCTGAACGACACCAATCGTGAAGCCTTTCATGACCTGGTGAATGCGCTCGAACGCCATTGATTGAGATAAACCTGTGGCGAGGGAGCTTGCTCCCGCTGGGCTGCGAAGCGGCCCCAAGGCCACAAATTTCTTAGTGTCAGAACTATCTCGTTAGCAGAATTTACGACTGCTGCGCAGCCGGACGGGAGCAAGCTCCCTCGCCACAAATGATCATTTGATACTCAAGAAACACCCACAAAAAAGGGCGAACCCACCAAGGTTCGCCCTTTTTGCATTACACCCACTCAGGTCACAGCTTGGCCTGCAACAGCGCCTCGAGCTTCTCCTGGTCCCGCGCGAACTGACGAATGCCTTCAGCCAGTTTCTCGGTCGCCATCGCATCTTCGTTGGACAGCCAGCGGAATTGCGATTCGCTGAGGCTCAGGCGCGCTTCACCGGCCTGGCCTGGCGCCAGTTTACGCTCCAGCTTGCCGGTATCCGCGGCCAGCTTGTCGATCAGGTCCGGGCTGATGGTCAGGCGGTCGCAGCCGGCCAGTTGCTCGATCTGGCCCAGGTTGCGGAAGCTCGCCCCCATGACCACGGTCTTGTAATCATTGGCCTTGTAGTAGTTGTAGATGCGCGTCACCGACTGCACGCCCGGATCATCCGCGCCGGTGTAGTCGTTGCCGTTGGCTTTCTTGTACCAGTCGTAGATACGGCCCACGAACGGCGAAATCAGGAACACCCCGGCGTCGGCGCAGGCGGCTGCCTGGGCAAAGGAGAACAGCAGGGTCAGGTTGGTCTGGATGCCTTCCTTTTCCAGGATCTCTGCAGCGCGGATGCCTTCCCAGGTGGAGGCGATCTTGATCAGCACGCGGTCGCGGCCAATACCGGCCTTGTCGTACAACTCGATCAGGCGATGCGCACGCTTGAGCATGGCATCGGTGTCGAATGACAGGCGCGCATCCACTTCGGTGGAAATGCGGCCCGGGATCACCTTCAGGATTTCTTGCCCCACGGCCACGCCAAAACGGTCGCTGGCCAGGCCCACATCGCCCTTGCAGTCATTGACGCTGGCGTTCAGCAGCTCGGCATACGCAGGAATGGCCGCGGCCTTGAGCAACAGGGAAGGGTTGGTGGTGGCGTCCACGGGTTTAACGCGAGCGATAGCTTCGAAGTCGCCGGTGTCGGCAACCACGGTAGTCATTTGTTTGAGTTGTTCCAGCTTGGAAGTCATGGGCGTGCTCTGTCCTATGGGTCTGATGACATTACCCGAGCGCTGACAGCCACTCAAGGGTGTGTACGTGTATCGACGGCCCCTGCGGCAACAACCTGAAAACGGTTGTTTGAAAGGTGGGGCCTGGTAATGATGAATACGATGCCGAAACGCGGCACAGGTTCAAAGCAACTGACCGTCAGTGCGCCGTGGACATGCGTCCTACTGCGGATTCAACTGGGTCGAGACCGCCATTTTCGCAGGTTTCGCTTGGCCGTCGGAGGTCAGGAAACCGAAGTTTCTCTCACGGTCGTTGCCGCCCGTTTCACTGTTTTTCCACTCGTAGATCGATGTCAGCGGGATATCGAGCTTCTTGACGTCGGCGATGAAGGTGCTGATTTTTCTGGCCTGCGCTTCGATCCCGCCGTTTGAGCTGAGGGAGGGAACGCCCCATTCACTGATGACGCCCGGTAGATTGAAGTTTTGCTGAATAAACGCCTGGGCCTTGCTGATCTGCGCGCCCGACATGCCGTAGGGGTGATAAGAGATCGCACTCAGGCATTGGGGGTATTCACTGACAATTTTGTTCAGCGCCAATGCTGAGGTCGTGCCGGCACTCGGTGGCCGGGCGAAGCCAAAGCCGATCAGCAGCGTCGATTGCGGTTGGTCCTGAAGCGACTTGCATAGGGCACTCATGAACGGAACAAAGGTCGTGTCGAGATTTCGGGTTGGCCAGTACTTCGCCAGGTCCGGTTCGTTCCATATTTCAATCGCGACGAGCTGCGGCCCGTATGACTGCTCCAGCCCCTTCACCGAACTGGCGAACGATTCGCCGGCAGCCACGAGTTCACTGGTGTTGTCGGGCGCGGAGGTCAGCGCCTTGGTCGAGCGTACGGTCATCAGTACCGGCAGGTCGGCGGACTTGGCCGCGGCGAAGGCATCGCTGATCTGCTTTTGATACGCCGCGCCGTCCAGGTTGTTGGTCCATACGCCAAAGCGCACGAATCCGAAGCCTGCGGCCTTGATCTGCTCGGCGTCGGTGGGGGAGAAGGTCTGGATCTTCACCTGGACACCGATGGTTTTGTTGGCGGCAAGTGCGGGGAACAAGTCACTGGCGTAAACCTGACTGGCTGCACCAAGCATTAACAGGGTTGAGGCGCTGAGCCGTTTGAAACGTGCTGATTTCATGCCTGAACTCCTGGCGGGTAATGACATTTTCCAATCGTTGACTCGTTACTTTCATTTGGATGCTCGCGAGGGTGCGAAGTGCACGAATGTTATTTTTTGTCAGGTAGTTAGTTCCGGAAAATCACAGTTATTTTTGGTCCGGTAATTCTGGTTGGGTCGCTTTTGGGGGCTGTGGTACTTAATGCACTTGTATTAACAGGGCGAATCTATTTCTCAGTGCCGCAAGGTCTTGTGGGTTCACTAAAGCCCACTCGAAATGTTGGCATATTGATATTGCACGGGAAAGTAACCTTGTTCAGAAAGATCCTTGTCGTCTGTGTGGGCAATATCTGCCGAAGTCCGACAGCAGAAACTTTGCTGCGTAACGCGCTGGCCCCTTCAGCGATCACGGTGACCTCGGCGGGCCTTGCCGCACGGGTTGGCGAGGCCATGGAACCGTCGGCCCTCCAGGTTCTGGAAGACCACGGGCACAACGCCCAAGGGTTTAAGGCGCGGCAAATTACACCGGACATCGTCAATGAATCAGACCTGATTCTGGTCATGGAAAAAGAGCATGTAAAACAAGTACTGAAGATTGCCTCTCATGCCAGGGGCAAAGTGTTTTTGCTCGGAAAGTGGCAGAGCGAGCGAGAAATACAGGATCCGTATCGTCAAGGAAAGGCCGCTTTTATTCATGCCCATGCATTGATTGAAGATGCTGTTAGCTCATGGGCGCAGCGCCTCGGACATTGATGAATATTCTTCAGATCAGTGAATGGTAAGAACAGACTTATGCAGTTACCGTCAGTAATCGGCACCCGTGACAACGATCAAGACAGCATTGATCTTCTCGGCATATTTGGCTCTTTGATTGACCAGAAATGGTTGATCGGCGCGCTCACCGGTGCCTTCATGGCGACCGGCGTTGCCTATGCGGTTTTGGCAACTCCCGTGTACCTGGCGAACGCGCTGGTGCAGGTCGAGCCGAAGAAGAACGACATGCTCGGGTTTTCCGATCTCAACAGCATGCTCGGCGGGCAATCGCCGTCGGTGACCGAAATCGGCATCATCAAGTCCCGCGCGGTGATCGGCAAAACGGTCGATGATCTTCGACTTGATATCGACGTCACCCCCAACACCTTCCCGGTCATCGGCGGTTTTCTCGCCCGACGTTATCGCGGCGAGACCGAGTTCAGTGTCGCGGCGCCGCGCTTGGGCCTGAACAGCTACGCCTGGGGCGGTGAGCGCCTGGAGATCGCCCGGCTCAATCTGCCGAAAGAACTGCTGGGCAAGAAACTCACGCTGATTGCCGGCGAGCAGCATCGATTCCAGTTGTTCGATGAAAACGACAGCTTGCTGGTCGAAGGCGTCGCTGGCGAAGCGTTCAAACAGGACGAAGTAGAGGGGCAGATCGCTCAGCTGTCGGCGAACCCTGGCACCCGCTTCGAAGTGGTGCGCAATCCACGGATCGTGACCATCCAGAGTTACCAGGATGCGCTGGATATTTCAGAGCAAGGCAAGGAATCGGGGATCATTCGTCTGGCCCTGGCCAGCAGTGACGCGGCCGAGGCGGTGAAAATCCTCAATAAAATCGCTTCGTTGTATGTGCAGCAGAACGTGCAACGCACGTCGGCGGAAGCGGCGCAGAGCCTGGAGTTCCTGCAAGGCCAGCTGCCGCAGGTCAAACGCGACCTGGCCAAGGCCAGCGATGCGCTCAACGGTTATCAAACCCGCGGCAAGACGGTCAACATTTCCCTCGAAACCCAATCGGTGCTGGAACAGGTTGTCAGTCTGGATACGCGTATCTCCGAACTGAAAATGCAACAGGCGGAGATGGATCGCAAGTTCACCAAACAGCATCCGGCTTACCGCGCGCTGATGACCCAGATCGGCGAATTGACCCAGCAGCAGAAGGTTCTGGAGGGCAAAGCCCAGGACCTGCCTGCCACGCAACAGGAACTGCTGAACCTGACCCGCGATGTCGAAGTGGCGTCGCAGATCTACACGCAACTGCTGAACAAATCCCAGGAGCTGGACATCGTCCGGGCGGGGGCTGTGGGCAACGTGCGATTGGTCGACACCGCGGATGTCGACCTGACCAGCCCGGTCAAACCGAAAAAAGCCCTGATCGTGCTGATTGCAACCTTCCTCGGTGCCTTTTTTGGGGTAGCGCTGGTGTTGCTGCGCAAGTCCCTGAGCCGAGGCCTGGAAGGTCCGGAGGCCATCGAGCAGCTCGGCTTGCCGGTGTACGCGTCGATTCCATACAGCGCACTGCAACAGGAAGAGGACGGCAAAAAAGTTCGCGCCAAGGACGGGACGGACAAGCCGGCGTACCTGTTGGCCCTGCGTAACCCGACGGACCTGTCCATCGAGTCGATCCGCAGTTTGCGCACCTGCCTGCACTTTGCGGGGCTGGATTCGACCAACAACCGGATCATGATTTCCGGCCCGAGCCCACAGGTCGGCAAGACCTTCGTCTCCTCCAACCTCGCAGCGGTCATGGCGCAAAGCGGGCAGCGGGTCGTACTGATCGATGCCGACATGCGCAAAGGCCATCTGCACAAGACGCTGAACACACCGATCACCAACGGCTTGTCGGACCTGTTGGTCAAGCGCTGCAGCATCGAGCAGGCGATCAATAGAGTCGAAGTCGACAACCTGCATTTCATCAGTCGTGGGCAGGTTCCGCCCAATCCTTCAGAACTGCTGATGCACGCCAACTTTCGTGAACTGCTGGCGCAACTCAGCGAGCTGTATGACGTGGTGATCATCGACACGCCACCGCTGCTGGCGGTGACGGATGCGGCGATTGTCGGTCGCGAAGCGGGGATCAGCCTGATTGTCACGCGGTTCGGGGTGAACCCGGCCAAAGAGATCGAACTGACGATTCGTCGATTCGCCCAGAACGGCATCGAGTTGAAGGGCGCGGTGTTCAACGGCGTCGAGAAGCGCGCAGCCAGTTACTACGGCAACGGCAGCTACGGCTATTACAACTACGAATACGCGTCCGACAAATCCTGAGTGTCAGTGATTGTCCTTTCATGTTTGAAGTGGGTGAGTTGTGAAAAAAATACTGCACGTGGCAGAGACGATCAAAGGTGGCGTCGCGACGGTGATCCGCACGATTTCGGCTTCGCCCGAAGGCGACGCGGCAAGCTATGAGCTGGTCTATCTGGTCCCGCAGGATCAGGAAAAAGAACTGCACGGGATTGCCGGGGAACAGATCCGCACCTTCGCCCGGACCGGGCGCAATGTGCCGTCGTTGCTGCGCTTCGCCTGGCGACTGACCCAAGTGATGCTTAAGGAAAAACCCGATGTCGTGCATTTGCACAGCACCTTTTCCGGCGTTATCGGGCGTTGCGTGTGCGTGCTGTTGCGACCTTGGCGCAAGCCGAAGATCGTCTATTGCCCCCATGCCTTTTCGTTCCTGATGGAAAGCTCGCCGACCAAGCAGAAAGCCTACGCGTGGATCGAGCGGGTATTGCAGAAGGTCACCGACGTGATCATCTGCGTCAGCCAGTACGAGCTCGACAAAGCCGCGCAGTTCGGCATTGAGCGCAAGCGCATGAAGCTGATCTACAACGGCATTCATCACAAGGATGACGCGCCGAAAGCCAACGGTCCCGAGCCGATTCATCTGCTCTTCGTCGGCCGTCTCGATTATCAGAAAGGCTTCGACGTGCTGCTCAAGGCTTTCGCCAGAGTCCAGCGCAGCGACCTGAAACTGACGGTGGTGGGCAGTGCCGTGAACGAGGATTCGGTCGAGTGCCCTCCGATGGAAGGGGTTGAATACCTGCCGTGGGTGACGCCGAGCGAAGTCCAGGCGCTGTACCAGAAAGCCGATGCGCTGATCGTCCCCAGTCGCTGGGAAGGCTTTGCCATGGTGCCGCTCGAAGGCATGGCCATGGGCTTGCCGGTGATTGCCAGCAACTGCACGTCGCTGCCCGAATTGGTCACCAACGAGGTGTCCGGCTACGTCTTCCCCAGTGGGGACCACCAGGCGCTGGCCGATGTGCTGACGAAAATCCAGAAGCCGCGCTTGCTCGACCTTGGCAGCGAAGGGCGCAGCATTGTCCGCGAGCGCTTCAGCGCCGCGTTGATGATCCGCCAGACCTATGACCTGTATCGCGCCCCCACTTTTTAAGTAGAACTCAAGCTTATGAACGTAACGATTTTGCATGGCTACAGTGCGTCCAACTCCGGTGACGGTCTGCTGGTGGATCTGGCCATTGCCCTGGTGCAGCGAAACTTTGGTGACGACACCTCGATCAGTGTCGTGGCCTCCGATCCAGAGTCCTTCAGCTACTTGCCGCACCCGCGTTTTGACGCGCCGGTCATGGCGGCCAAGGGGCTGGGGCGGGTCAAACAGGCGGTGTTCCTCAACCAGTCCTACGCCGGTCTTGCTGATCTGTTGAAGAAAGCCGATTTGATCGTCGGCGTCGGTGGCGGCTACATGCGCTCCAAAAGCGCCTTCGAACACATCAAGTTGAAACTGGGTCACGCCAAGCAACTGGAAACCGCAATCCTCAGCAAAGTGCCGTCGGTGTACCTGCCGCAAAGCATCGGGCCGTTCCACGGCGAGAGCAGCAAGATCGTCGAGCATTACGCCAGCGCCGATGCGGTGTTTGTGCGTGACAATCGCTCATCGGCGATTTTCGATGCCTGTGAAAATGTCTACCGCGCGCCGGATCTGGCGGTCCAGTCATTGGCCAGCAAGATCCTCATGCAGCCCAAGTTCACCCGTTGCGCGTCATCGCCGGCAACGGTGTGCGTGGTGCTGCGCAAGCCGCCGGAGTGGAGCAAGGAAAAGAAGCTCGCCTACGTGGCCAACCTGAAGTTGCTGCTGCAGCGCTTGAAGAACAAAAGCAAAGTGGTTTGCGCGGTCCAGAGCGCCGTTCGCGGCAACGATGACGGTGCGTTCTATCGCGAACTGGGTATTACCGAAGATCTGCTGCCATTGAAAGCGACGCTGGCCAAATATCAGCCGGACCTGGTGATTTCCGTGCGCCTGCATGGCGCCATCGAATCGCTGCTGTCCGGCGTTCCGGCTTACCACATCAGCTATGAGCGCAAAGGCTTCGGCGCCTATCAGGACATGGGCGTGGAAGACTGGGTGATCAACGGCGGCGACATCAATGTCGACACCATCATCGACACGGTCTACGCACCGAACGCACTGTCCAGTTTCGGCAAACGCCTGACCGACACCTGCCGCGAGATCGAGGCAAAAACCGTGGCCATGGACGACATCATCAAAGGTATCGTTCGATGATATTTCGGCTACTGCTTCGCGGCGGGGCATTGGGCGCGAAGTTTTTGCTGGTGCTGGCGATCACCCATTTTCTCGGATATGAGGCGTTGGGCTTTTACGGCGTGGTGGTCGCCGCCTCGTTGATTGCGTCGAAGTTCTACAGCGTCGGTTTCAGCTCCGAAATCAATCGGCTGATCAGCGTCGGTGGCAGTTCGCGACGGGTCGTCGACAGGGTCCTGCTGCTGTACCTGGCCGTAGGGCTGTTGTTGTCGGTGGTGACGGTGTTGGTTTATTCGCTGTTCCAGGCAGTCGAGGCGACGACCGCGCTGATCCTCTGCGTGACGCTGGTTTTGCTCACCGAGCACCTGTCCTTCGAGATCAACTCCTTCGTGTTTTCCGCGCAGAAAGCCACGGCCGGTGCGTTGTTGTTTTTCATCAAGACCGGCCTCTGGGCGCTGTTGGCGGTGGGCGGGATGATGCTCGGCTGGGTGTCCGGGATCGCCAGTGTGCTGTGGTTGTGGGTTGCGGCCAACGTGCTGGTGATCGTCGCCGGTTACCTGATAGTGGTGAACGTGCACAAAGGCCGGGTGAGCGGGACACTGGCCACGGCAACCGTGTGGAAGGCCGGGTTGCCGTTCTATCTGGGCACAGGGTTAATCGCGTTGAGTCAGTACGCCGAGCGCTTTCTGATCGTCGATCTGGAACCCTACGCCAGTCTCGGTAAATACGTGTACGCCTGGTCGGCGGCCAACACCTTGCAAGCGCTGTCCTATGCGGTGGTGGCGGTGGTCGGCATTCCGGTGCTCGCCAAACGTTTTCAGGCGGATCAACAGCCGTTCACGGTCCGGCAATTGTTCGTGAACAAATGGGTCATGCGCTCGCTGGTGGTGTCCGCCGCGGTGGCGGTGCTGATTTATCTGTTCTTCAATGTCGTGCTCGATTACGTCGCCACGAGTGTTCCGCGTCCGGACAACGCGATCCTTGGCGTGCTGATTTTTTCCTTCGCGTTGCGCGCGATCGGCGACATCGTCTGGGGTGGTTTGATTGCCTCGAAGAACAGCCGGGTGTCACTGGCCAGTGCGGCGATCTGCTTGCTGGTTTCGGTGCCGGTCAGCTACCTGCTGATCAAGCACTATTCGATCTACGGCGCTGCCTGGGGCAACGCATTTGCGATCATCGTGCAGCTCGGCGTGATTGCCGTGTTGACCCGTGTGACCCGGCCGAAAGGGGCTTTGGCATGGGGTTGAAGCTGCCACTGATCGAGTTTCGCGGCAGAAAGCTCGACTCCTCGATTTCGTTCCTGATCCTGTTCACCGGGTTGTTTCTGTCGGTTGCCATGCCGCTGTTGATCCCCCGCGATCCAGGTCCGGATGCCATGACCCTGTGGTCGTCCTACGCGCGTGCCGACAACTGCAATTTCTGGAACCCGTTCTCGCCGGATCGCTCTTCCTATGAGTGTTCCGCGTTTCTGCTGCGGCCCACCGGGATCAATCTGACCAATGCCTGGGCCTACGGCATGTTCTGCAATTTTTTCCTCACGGCGATTCCGGTGGTGGTCTTCCGGCGCATGCCGCTGGCGATTTTCGGCACGCTGTGTCTGTGGGGCATCGTTCGCTCGTTTTTCCTTGAAAACCTGACCAAGGAAATCATTGTGTCGGTGGCGGTGTTGAGCATTTTGCTCAGCTCGTTGACGCGCAAATATCGCGGCGGATTTTTCCTCTCGGCGGTGATCTACGGCGTGCTGATCCGGCCCTACTGGATTCTGTTTTCACTGTCCTGGGTCGGCGTCTGCGTGATGAAGAAGTACGTCTCGCGCTTCACCTTCTTCCTGATGCTGTTCCTGTTCTACCTGGCGGTCGCCATGGCGATCCAGGTGGCGCTCGGGTTTCCGGTGTCGTCGATTCGCGCCAGTAACAACGAACTGCGCACGGCGGGCGAGGAGGGTTCCAAGTCGTTGATCGTCTCGTGGCTCAGCGGCAGCGACTTTGTCTCGCAGGCGCTTGACTCGATGATCATCTTCTTCCGGTTGTCGTTCCCGGTGGAGCTGATTTTGCTGTCGGGGCCGGGGCAGGTGATCTTCGTGGCGTTGATGATCATGACCGCGTTGCTGCTGTTCAAAGTCATCACCTCGACCGATTACAAAGGCGCGCCGATCCAGACCAAACCCAAGGAACTAATCGCGATTCCGCTGGCGTTCCTGCTGGTTCAAGGCCTGTTCGAGCCGGACTTCGGCTCCTTCGCCCGGCACTTCTCGATGGTGGTGCCGGTGTTGTTCGTGGGCCTGGGATTGATGCTGCGGGCGAACAAGCCAGTGCAGGTTGAATCAAGAATTCTGAATTGAGGCAGGTGCTTTATGTCGAGCAAGAAAAAGTCCCTGGAGATCGAAACCCTGCGTGGCCTGGCGTGCCTGCTGCTGGTGCTCTATCACGTCATCGGCCCGTTGGGCGGTGGTTTGAAAATAGACCTGGGCTCGCCGTTCCGGGTGATTGCCGATTCGATGGTGTATGTGCGCATGCCGCTGTTCACCTTCATTTCCGGCTACATCTACTCCATCTACAAAATCCGCGGGAATGACTTTTCGGCGTTCTTCAGCGGCAAGGTGCGACGCTTGATCGTGCCGCTGTTTTGCGTGGGCGTGCCGTTCTCGGTATTGCAGGCGGTGGGCCCGGGGGTGAACAAGGACGTCGGTGTGATCGACGCGTTGTTGGCGTTCTGGGTGCCGGTCAACCACTTCTGGTTCCTGCAGGCGGTGTTCATCATTTTCATGTTTGTCGGCCTGCTGGAGTGGCGTGGTTTGCTGCGTTCGGCGACGCGTTTGTACCTGCTGTTCGCGTTTGCGGCAGGGGTGTTTCTGCTGCCGCCGTTCAAGCTTGATGCGTTTGGCATCAACGGTGCGATCTACCTGCTACCGTTTTTCGTGGCGGGGATGATTGGCCAGGAAAATGTCGATGCGTTTAAGCAACGGTTCAAGGTGATCGGGCCGTTGGTGTTTGTGTTGATCTCGCTGACGCTGCTGTACGTGGCGGCGATTGATCGCGACTTGATCGTCGACCGCCGCAGCTTGATCGGTTTGACCGTGGGTTGCGTGTCCTGCATTGCGTTGCTGTCCAGTGACATGCGCTCGAAGTGGCTGACCTGGCTCGGCGGGTATTCCTATGGGATCTTCCTGTTCCATGTGTTGTTTGCCGCCACTTCGCGGTTTGTCCTGGGGCGTTTGGGCGTGAAGGACGAAAGCCTTCTGGTGCTCGGTGGCTTGGCGTGTGGCTTGCTCGGGCCGGTGGTTCTATCGATGGTTTTCAGTCGATTCAACTTCACCTCCGTGCTGTTCCTGGGTGAGCGCGCGGCGGCTAAAAAACCGCCGGCAAACGTCGCCCCGGTGCCCCAGACTTGAGGTTTGTCCGAGTGAAGGAATCGATGCATGTTGGCAGTTGATGACGTCCAGCCTGTTGCGGCGTCAGTGGTCGAAGTTGGTGACGCTCGTGAACGGTTTGGCCAGTGGCGCGAAGGGAGGGGTGGGAAGGTCCTGTCCATCTCGGTGATCGGCGACAGCTACAGCGCCGGGCAGGATTTCTATCTGAACAAACTGGTGCAGCGGCTGGCCGGGGAGACGGGTTTCGCCGGCCCCGGCTATGTCGGCTTCAATCATGGCGCGGCGCTTGGCGGTACCCACTTCAAATACACCCGCAGCAGTGAAAAGTACTTCGGTGGTGACTGGCAGGTGTCCGCCCTCGGCCAGGCCAGCCCCGACAGTCGCACCCTTACCGGTCGACCTGGTGCCTGGTTGCAGATCGATGCCAACCCGACAGCGTCCATCAACACGGCTGTCACCCAAGCGAAATTGCTGTACCTGGGAGACGGAGAATCCAGTGAGGTGCGCTACCGCTGGGCTCCGTCGCAAACCTGGCAACCATTGACGCTCGCAGGCTCCGGAGTACAGGAACTGCCACTGTCCGGCACCTCGGCAGCGAAAGACTGGGCGTTCCGGCTGGAAGTGGTGAAAGGCGCGCCAACGCTCTTCGGTCTGTGGATGAACAACGATCAGGGCGGCGTGCGGGTGTCCAAGCTGGCAGCGTCCGGTGCGGCGTCCGCTGACTTCTACCACCGCGATATCCGTTGGCAGGCGCAGTGGAAGGCGGTGGTGTCGAAGATTCCCGCCGACATCTACCTGATCATGCTGGGTGGCAACGATCAGGGTTTTGGCGTGAAGCCCGAGCAGTACCTGAAGAATATTCAGGGTTTGGTGGGGATGGTCCGCGAGATTCAACCAGCCGCGAGCATCAACCTGATCCTGCGTCAGGACACGACGCGTTCCAGTGCTTACCCGATGTCAGCCTATGCGCAAGTCCTGGAGCCCTGGGCACGCAAGGAACATCTGGGTTACGCCAATCTGCAGTGTGCGTTTGGCACCGATTTCAAGCGCTACGCCGCCACCATGATCGGCCCGGACAAGATTCATCCGGTTCCGGCCACGGGTGGGCAAGTGATCGCTGATTACTTCTATGGT
Source organism: Pseudomonas sp. GL-RE-26 (assembly GCF_019956275.1). Taxonomy (NCBI): domain Bacteria; kingdom Pseudomonadati; phylum Pseudomonadota; class Gammaproteobacteria; order Pseudomonadales; family Pseudomonadaceae; genus Pseudomonas; species Pseudomonas sp. GL-RE-26. The sequence goes on along the minus strand of NZ_JAHBDI010000006.1, from coordinate 129,348 downwards.
CTTCTTGTCGGTGGCAACACCGGGGTATCAGCACAGGACACCTGTAGGAGCGAGCTTGCTCGCGATGGTCGTCAACGATAACGCGCGAATCCTGAAGAATTGCGGTGTCATTGAGTTTTTCGCGAGCAAGCTCGCTCCTACAGGGCAGCCGATTCGAAGTGCTCCAGATGAGCGAGCAGCTCTGCTGTCTTGAGCGGCATCAGTTGCGTAGCACAACGGGTCTCCACGTTGATGATGATGGCCGGGTCGTTGCAGCAAATGCGCACTCGGAACCGCCAGTCGCTGAAAATCACTTTCAGTCCATCGCGGTCATCGATTTCCAGCGCCTGCCCGCGGTAAAGCCTTTTCAGGTGAGCGAGGAGGGGATAGGGGGCGAGCATCGACCGGCGGATGTCTCCGGAAGACGGAAACATACCGATTCGTTCCACCAGCAGAGTGGGGCCGAGCCAGGACTCGTTGGCGCTCGGCAACCGCTGATGTCGCGATAACGAGGACATCACCCCGAGGTTGCCCACCTCCATTTCAATGTATGCCGAGAGTTTTTCAATGTTCATGGTTGGCCTGCCTTGAATGAAGTGTGGGCGTGGGGTGCTGGAGCCGTCTTAGCGGCCCTTGAGGTACACGTTTTCGTAGCAGAAGTTGGTCGCCTGCAAGTATCCCTCGGCGTCGCCGCAATCGAAGCGCAAACCCTTGAACTTGTAGGCCAGCACACAGCCGTTCTGCGCCTGTTTCATCAGCGCGTCGGTGATCTGGATCTCGCCGCCTTTACCCGGTTCGGTGTCGGCGATCAGGTCGAAGATATCCGGCGTCAGAATGTAGCGGCCGATGATCGCCAGGTTCGACGGGGCGTCTTGCGGGGCCGGTTTTTCCACCATGTTGTTGACCCGGTAGATCCCGTCGGAGATCGGCTCGCCGGCAATCACGCCGTACTTGTGGGTCTGGTCGCGCGGTACTTCCTGGATGGCCACGATCGAGCAGCGGAATTTCTTGTAGAGCTGGATCATTTGCGTGAGGACGCCATCACCTTCCAGGTTCAGGCACAGGTCATCAGCCAGTACCACGGCGAAGGGTTCGTCGCCGATCAACGGACGGCCACTGAGAATCGCGTGGCCCAGGCCCTTCATTTCCACCTGACGGGTGTAGGAGAAGGTGCAGGTGTCGATGAGCTCGCGGGTTCCGGCCAGGAATTTCTCTTTCTCGGTGCCGCGAATCTGGTGCTCCAGTTCATAGCTGATGTCGAAGTGGTCTTCCAGCGCGCGCTTGCCCCGCCCGGTGACGATCGCCATGTGTTGCAGGCCGGCATCCCGTGCTTCTTCAACGGCGTATTCGATCAACGGCTTGTTGACGATCGGCAGCATTTCCTTGGGCATGGCTTTGGTCGCCGGCAAGAAACGAGTGCCATAGCCAGCAGCGGGGAACAAACATTTACGAATCATAAAAAAATATCCTGGACAGTCATGGAACACAGCCAACGGGTGCGCGCAATAACGAGTGATTGCAAGTTTCAATGATTATTGAAGGCTTACTTTAATACCTGAGTCTGGCCACTAGTGGCAAATAGCAATGTGCGGATAACACGACAATGTTATGAGATGTCGGGTTGATAGTTGTTAGTTATTTTTAGTCGGTATCTGTTGATAGTGGTGAGTGCGTCGGAATGCTAATAAGTATCCCGCAATACAGTTTGGCCTGAAAAAATATTTATTGCCAGCCGTTGAACTAATTTTGTTTTGTGTTGTTGTCGCTCTTATTTGTGTGGTTCAGCACACACCTTTAACAAGAGGGGCTTGACACGCAACTTCGCACTTTTCCCACTATGGACCGCGCTATGAAAATTCTGGTAACGGGTGGAGCTGGTTATATCGGTTCGCACACCACGCTCGCGCTGCTTGAGGCAGGCTATGAAGTTGTTGTGCTGGATAATCTTTGCAACAGCAGCGACGCGGCATTGCACGCGGTGGAAGCCATTTGCGGCAAGAGTGCGCTGATGATTCGCGGTGATGTGTGCGATCGGGCCTTGCTGGACCGGATTTTCCAGCAGCATGCCATCGATGCCGTCCTGCACTTTGCCGGTCTCAAGGCCGTGGGCGAGAGCGTGCGCAAGCCGCTTGAGTATTACGAGACCAACGTCAGCGGCAGCATCACCCTGTGTCAGGCGATGGCCGCTGCCGGGGTGTTTCGCCTGGTGTTCAGTTCGTCGGCCACGGTATACGGTGAGCCGGAGCAGATGCCGATCCGTGAGGATTTCCCCACGGGCAGCCCCACCAATCCCTACGGCCAATCCAAGCTGATCGTCGAAAATGTGCTGCGCGACCTGGCCCTGGCCGAGCCGCGCTGGAGCATCGCGCTGTTGCGTTACTTCAACCCGATCGGCGCGCATGACAGCGGTCATCTGGGCGAAGACCCGAGCGGCATTCCGAATAACCTGGTGCCCTACATCAGCCAAGTGGCGGTTGGCAGCCTGCAAGAGTTGTCGATCTTCGGCAACGATTACCCCACGGTCGACGGTACCGGGGTACGCGACTACATCCACGTCGTGGACCTGGCGGACGGGCATCTCAAGGCCTTGCAATCCATCGCCGGGCGCACCGGCATTCATACGTGGAACCTGGGCACGGGCGATGGCTACAGCGTGTTGCAAGTGCTGCGGGCGTTCGAGCAGGCGTGTGGTCAGCCGGTGCCCTATCGGATGATGCCGCGTCGCTCGGGTGATATCGCCGAGAGCTGGGCCGACCCTTCCAAGGCGGAGAAAGAGTTGGGCTGGAAGGCCACGCGCAACTTGCAGGACATGGTCACGGATACCTGGCGCTGGCAATCGAATCACCCCAAAGGCTACCTGGGATGATGGCGTTTTAGCCTAATGTTATTTCCGGTCAGGTTGTTAGATATCGTCGGGAAAATACACTGGCTATGCCTTTTGCAAGTCCGTAGATATAAACCTGCCGTTCGACTTTTATCAGTTGGGTAAGACTGTGAAAGAACAACGGATCTTGTTCGCACTTTTCGCGGACTTGAACTCTACCACCTCTAACGAACTACCCGATTTCGATCAGGTTGAATGTTAGAAAGGAGTTGATATGAAGAAAGTGATGGCAATTGCCCTGTTGACGATGTTGAGCAACTGGGCGTCCGCGGTAGAAGCGCCGCTTACAACTGCGACCAATGTGTTGGGTAACGTGGCGGCGACTCAAGCCACTGCAGCCAGTACTGCAATGGTCGCCAGTGCTGTAGCGGCGTCCAACAGTGGTGGAAGTGCAAACGGCGGTACGACGGGTACGACAGGTACCACGGGTACAACCGGTACGCACAACTAACTGAAACACCTGTTGGTGCAGTACAAGGTCGCCCGATGAAAATCGGGTGACTTTGTTTTTAGATTCGCCCTTGAATAGCGTAGTGCCATTATGACTCGTAGTTTTTCTCTTTTAATGTTGGCAAGCATCGCTTTACAAGGTTGCATGTTTTCCCCCGGCCAATACCTGAGCACCAGTGATATCACACGCCAGGGCGCCAGTGAGAGCAGCCGGGTCGAGCTCATTCCGATCACGCCCAAGCTCATCTCCATGAACAGGGCCACGCAAAAGCGTGAGTCCGTGCCGACGGAACTGTTGGCGGCCCCGGCCGAGTACCGCATCGGCAGTAACGATGTCCTGTACATCACGGTCTGGGATCACCCGGAGCTGACCGCACCCTCCGGCGCGCAACAGCAGATTGATGCCAACGGTCGCCTGGTCCGTGCCGATGGCACGCTCTACTACCCGTTTATCAAAGAGGTCCAGGCGGCTGGTAAAACCGTCCAGCAACTGCGATCGGACATCGAAGAAAGGCTGTCGGCCTTCATCGCCGACCCGCAAGTGGATGTCGCCGTGTTGCGCTTTTCCAGTCAGAAAGTCGTGGTGACGGGCGCCGTTTCGAAGGCCGGTCCGCAAGCGATTTCCACCAACCCGCTCAGTGTGGTCGAGGCCCTCGGTTCTGCCGGTATCGATACGGCGAGTGCCGACTTGTCCGGCCTGTTGCTGACGCGAAACGGGCGGGTCTACACGCTCAATCTCGACACGCTCAACCAGCCGGACTCCGAGTTGCAGAACGTCTACCTCAAGGGTGGCGATCAGTTGTATCTGCCGTACAACGACAAAAAGCGCATCTACGTCATGGGCGAGGTCAACCAGCCCCGCGCACTGAGCTTCAAGACCGCCACCATGAACCTGTCCGATGTGCTGGGCTCGGTCGGCGGATTGAGTCAGACCACCTCCAACGGTAACGCCGTGTACGTGATCAGGGGTGTTGAAAACCTCGATGTGGAACCGGCGAAGGTCTACCAACTGCAAGCCGAATCACCGACCGCGATGGCGCTGGCCACGCACTTTGAAGTACGTCCCCAGGACGTTGTCTACGTAGGTCCTGCCAACGTGACTCGCTGGAATCGCTTCATCAGCCAATTGGTGCCGTCGGCATCGATTGTCGGTACGGGCGCTTCCGCGGCGAAGAACATGAGTGAAGTCAGCAGCAACAGCAAATAAGGCCGGGTCCGATCGTGAGAACGTTGAATGTTGGCGTCTGCTTGATAGCGGCCTTGATGTTGTGTGGCTGTAACCCGCTGATGGTCGCTTCGTTGACCAACCTCAAATCGGCGGTGGCGGGGCCAGATGAGCTGGACGTGACGGTGGCCCAGGTGGCGGATGTGCGCTATCCCCAGCTCAAGCTGACCACACCGTCCGGTTCCGGTGTGCTGGCGCTGGTGCGTGAGCGCGGCGACCTGCAGTTCTGGGTCGCGTCCGGCAAACAGGTTCTGCTCATGCGCGATGGCCTGGCGGTGCGCAGCATCGGCCTGGGCCTGGGCGACGATCTGGACGGGACCCGCCTTGCTGACGTCGAGCCCTTCAAGCAAGGCCTCCATCAAGTGCCCGATGGCTACACCAGCCAGCGCTGGATCGATCTCTACCAGGGCCAGGAAGTCGGGGTGACCTTGAGCAGTCGCTTCTCCCGCAAATCCATGGAAACCCTGGAAATCCTCAACAAGGAATATGCCGTGCTACGTGTCGATGAGCAGATTGACGCGCCGGCCATCGGCCTGCGTGCGACCAATCGTTACTGGGTCGATCCCGTTGACGGTTTCATTGTGCAGAGTGAGCAGCAACTGACCTCGCAATTGCGGGTCAAGATCGTGCAACTGACTCCTGACCGCAGGCATGCCCGGTGAAGCGGGTCAGGGCTCTATCGGCGTGCCTGCTGTTGATCACCGGCATCAGCCATGCAGCGGTCACCGTTACCGGTGACGTTGCCAATCCGGGGGCGGTCGAGTTGCCGGCGGGCGGGCGATTGCTGGACGTGATCAGCGTGGCACAGCCCAATGCCGAGAGTTACTGGTTGGCGGGCGTATTGCTGCGTCAGTCTCTGATCGAGCAACAGACCCGGCTCAAGGCCGGGGTGCTGTTCGATCTGGACGTGTTGCAGCGCATGGCCGTGCTTTTCGACAGGCCGAGCCGGGCTGCCCTGGCGGTGCGGTTGGCCGAGCAAGTCAGGCGCATGCCGGTCACCGGGCGCCAGGTGGCTGTTCTGGACCCGGTCGCCGTGGAAGTCGGGTTTGCCCGCAACATTCGCCTGGACGACGGCGACCGCCTGATCTACCCGTTGCGGGTCGACGAAGTCGAGGTGCTAGGCGCTGTCGCCGAGTCGTGCCGGTTGCCCTATCAACCACTGCAAGAGGCCCGCGAATACCTGCAGGGCTGCACGCCGCTGGTCGATGCGGACGCCGATTACCTGTGGTTGATCCAGCCCAACGGTGTCACCCGGCGCGTCGGCATTGCCCACTGGAATCACGAGAGCGGGCAGATACCTGCCGCCGGCAGCAAGATTCTGGTCCCGGTCAAAAACGATGACCTTGATCCGCCTATCCCTGAACTGAATCAGCAGTTGGCCGAATTTGTTGCCACGCAGTTGGCTGAGGTGGTTCGTTGAATTTACGTTTTGCAGCCGTATTGTTATTGCCCTGTGGTCTGGCTCATGCAGAACCACGCATTACCCAAAATGATTTCGGTGGCGCGGGCTTGTTGCAGACGCCGACGGCGCGCATGGCGCCGGCCGGTGAGTTGAGCCTGAATGCCAACCGCACCGAGCCTTATAGTCGCTACAGCGTTTCACTTCAGCCACTTGAGTGGCTGGAAGGCTCGTTTCGCTACACCGCGATCACCAACCGCCCTTACGGCCCCGAATCGTTGAGCGGCAACCAGAGCTATAAGGACAAGGCGGTCGACCTCAAGGCCCGCCTGTGGGAAGAAACCCATTGGGCGCCCGAGGTGGCCTTGGGCTTCCGGGACATCGGCGGTACAGGCCTGTTCTCCAGTGAATTCGTGGTGGCCAACAAGCGCTATGACAATTTTGATTTCAGCGCCGGCATTGCCTGGGGCTACCTGGGCAACCGCGGTGACTTCGAAAACCCGCTGGGCTACCTCGGTGATCGCTTCAAGACCCGGCCGGCCAACGAAGGCACCGGTGATGTCAACGCCGGGGCCTATTTTCGCGGGAGCCCTTCCTTTTTCGGCGGCGTGAGCTATCAGACGCCCTGGGATCGGCTCAGCCTGAAACTCGAATACGAAGGCAACGATTACAAGCACGAGCCAAAGGACAACCAGATCAAGCAGGACTCGCCGATCAACCTCGGTGCGGTGTTCAAGCTGACCGACTCGATCGACCTCAGCGCTGCGTGGGAGCGTGGCAATACGGCGATGTTCGGCGTCACTTTCCATACCAACTTCGCCAGCCGTAAGGCGCCGGCCAAGACGTTCGATCCGCCGGCTGAACCGTTGCCAGCGAAAGCGCCGAGCACCGAGATGGAACAGGTCAACTGGGCCGATGTGTCCCGACGCCTGCAGCAAAATGCCGGGTACAAGGTCGAGCGCATCAGCCAGCGTGATTCCGAGTTGATCGTGTATGGCGAGCAGCAGCGTTACTTCCATTCGGCCAAGGCCGTTGGCCGGGCGAGCCGGATTCTGGATAACAGCGTCAACGACGATATCGACTGGTTCACCGTGGTGAACAAGCGCTACGACCTGCCGCTTGAAGAGACCAGCGTGCCTCGGCAAACCTTCCGCGAAGTGATCAACAACGAGGAGCCGCTGCAAACGCTGCACCGCACCACCGAAATCAATCCGGCGATGCCGCACAACGAGAAAACCCTCTACACCGAAGCGCTGCAGCCATTCGCTTATGGCGTGGGGCTGGGCTTCAAGCAGAACGTCGGTGGCCCCGATGGCTTGCTCTATCAGTTCAGTGCCGACGCAGACGCCGAGTACCGCTTCAACCGCAACACCTGGTGGAGTGGCTTGCTCAGTGCCAACCTGATCAACAACTTCGACAAGTTCACCTATGACGCACCCAGCGGCTTGCCCCGCGTGCGCACGGACTTGCGCCAGTACATGACCACGTCCGATGTCACCATGCCGTTGTTCCAGGTCAGCCATGCCGAGCAGTTGGACAAAGACCTGTATGGCATGGTGTACGGTGGCTACCTGGAGTCGATGTTTGCCGGCGTCGGGGGCGAGGTGCTGTTCCGTCCGACCGGCGAGCGCTGGTCGGTGGGCGCGGATCTGAACTACGTGCGCCAGCGGGAGTTCGACCAGGGGTTTGGTTTGCGTGATTACTCTGTGTTGACCGGTCATATCACCGGCTACACCGACTTGCCCCACGATACGCTGGCAGCCATCAGCGTCGGGCGTTACCTGGCAGGTGACTGGGGCGGCACGCTGGATATCTCGCGGGAGTTTTCCAACGGCGTACGGTTTGGTGCGTGGGCAACAATCACCACCGCAACCGGCCCTCAATACGGCGAAGGTAGTTTCGACAAAGGCATCTACCTGTCCGTTCCGTTCGACGAACTGATGAGCATGTCGACCATGCGCCGCGCCAACCTCGTCTGGTCGCCACTGACCCGGGACGGCGGTGCACGGCTCAATCGCAGCTACCAGTTGCACTCCATGACCGACAGCCGCGACGACGACATGTTCTACCGCAACTTCGAGAAGATCACCGAGTAACCTGTAGGAGCGAGCCTGCTCGCGATGGCGTCGGCACATTCAGCATTGATGTTGACTGACCCGCCGCCATCGCGGGCAAGCCACGCTCCCACAGGGGGCTTTTGGTGACCCGGAAATCTGGCTACACACCCGACTCCTGTGGGAGCGAGCTTGCTCGCGATGGCGTCATTACATCCAGCTTTGATGTTGACTGACCCAACGCTTTCGCGAGCAGGCTCACTCCTACAGTGGTCTTTTGGTGATCCAGAAATCCGGACAGTCCCGAATCACAGCCACAAAAAAGGGGACTTGCGTCCCCTTGCGGTGTTGCCTTGTGCAGCGTTAAACCATCAGTAGATGTCCTTCGACAACAAGGTGAACGGCGTCTTCACCAGAATCTTCAGGTCCAGCCACAACGACCAGTTGTTGATGTACTTGAGGTCGATCTCGACACGCTTCTGCATCTTGTCGATGGTGTCGGTCTCGCCACGGCAACCGTTGATCTGCGCCAGGCCAGTGATGCCCGGTTTGATTCGATGGCGCGCCATGTAGGCGAGAATTTTCCCGGAGTAGTAGTTGTTGTGCGCGATGGCGTGAGGGCGCGGGCCGACCAGCGCCATGTGTCCTTGCAGCACGTTGAACAGTTGCGGCAACTCGTCCAGCGAAGTGCGACGGATGAAGCGTCCGACGGCGGTGATGCGCGAGTCGTTACGGCTGGCCTGCTTGACCTCATGGTCATCGTGCACGCGCATGGATCGGAACTTCCAGACCTGAATAATCTTGCCGTTCCAGCCATGGCGGTCCTGCTTGAAGAACACAGGGCCAGGCGAGTTGAGCTTTACGGCCAGGGCAATGACCAGCAGCACCGGGCTCAGCAGGATAATGGCCAGCAGGGCCACGCTTTTTTCCACCAGGCTTTTACTCAGCGCGGCAGTGGGCCGGCTGGTCAGCGGACTTTCGTTCAGGTAGATCGCTGGCAGGCCGTCCACGACTTTCACCGAGTGATTGAGCAGCGTCAGGCTGTTCAAGTCCGGCACCCAGACCACGTCAACGTTGGCATCGAGCAAATCGACGTACATGGCTTCGATTTTTGCCGCTTCCGACAGGGGCAGCGTGATGTACAAACGACGGATGTCATGGGTCTTGATCAGTTCCAGCAGGTCCTCCTGGGCGCCGAGGATGCGCGGTGCGCCTGGCTCCAGGGCAGGAAGGGCACCGTTGCTGACCAGGCCCACCAACGGCAGGTTTTCGAGGTCGCTCAGCTTGTTCGCCAATCCCAGCGCCAGTTCACCGGTGCCGACGATCAGGGTTTTATGCTCGCTTTTACGTGACCGCTGGTAGAACTTCGAGAACGCATGCAGCGGCGCATACAGCAACGCCTGGCCGAGGAAACCGTACACCGCCCAACCCAGGATGACTTGCCGGGAAAACAGCTCATCGGCCTTGCAGATAAACGCGATGCAGGCCAGCGCGGCCATCGTCATGGACCAGCCCATGAACAGGCGTCCCAGCCCTGACAGATAATTGTCTCTTTTGCGGTACACGCCGCTGAACGTATAAGCCGGAACCGAGGCCAGTACCGCGAGCGTTGCGCACATTCGGTAATAGAACTCGACCGTTCCGGTGTGCCGTTCAGCCAGTATGAACAACAGAGAAACTACAAAGCCCTGTGCCAGCGCCCATTGCCCCCAAAAGGTAAGTCCCTTGAGGCCGGTGTTTCGATTGATACTAAGAGTAAGATCCATACAATATCCCCAAAAGACGTCCATTCAGGTTTCGACAGTTGAAATCCGAGTTGTTAAGTAGACTTGTTATTGTTGTTGGAGCGAGTGTCCTGAGGTAACAGCGTCGATATGCCGAACTGTCGTCAGTCAATAGACTAAGTTATTGGTGGAGATGCTGTCTGACGAGTTCTAACAAGATGGCAAAGTGCCAACTATTAAAATTTTAGAAGAGGTCGAGCGTTAGAAAAAGTCGAATGGAAGAGGGTGAGCAATTAGAGTGGTATTTGGTATTGTAGGAGGGGTGGGGATGAGGGCGGTCTGACTAGGGCGGAGGTTGAAACCAAACAGAGTGCTATTTTTATTGTTGTAATCGCACTGTTTCTGTTTGTTTTGTTCGCTAAAGGTGGAGGTGTTTACGCCACGACTTCCTGGATCAGGCAATAGCCTCGATTTCTTACTGCACGGAACAGTCGCTCACCGTTACTGGCACTTTTGAATTTTTCTTGCAGTCGACTCAGGCACATTTCCAGGCCGCGATATTGTTCCGGCTCCCTGCCGATGCTGAGGATCAGTTCGTCTCGACTTACGACACGCTCTTCATGGTGCAGCATTTTCTTTACCAGCGCGGCTTCCAATCCGGTCAGGCTGATCTCGATGCCCTCTTTTACCAATGCGCTTTGATCCTTGTCGAGTTGCCAGGCTTCGCTGTAAGGAGTGTCGCCGTCGATTGTTCGCGTAATATCATTGGCTGCCCCGGCTGTTGCCGGCATGCAGTGGAATGGATTCGCCGATTGCGCTGCCAGCCATTCGGATTCCAGGGTGGCCAATAGTCGCTGTGTATCATGTTCGATACTGCGCGCGACGTTTTTCCTTGAAACGCTTGGGTAGCTGAACTCCATCAGCACAGGAGCGGAAGAGGGTGAAGCAACACCTTCAATAAACATTTGTGCCTGGGAGGTGCCAAACGAGTTGAAGCGCTTACTGGACAGGATGGTCTCAAGTTCACGCTGCGACGTAGTGCTGTGGGTCACGACGACAAAGTATTTTCTTGGGAGGGTTGTACTAGTTTCCATGTCTCTCTCCTGAAGTACACACCAAATTTGGCTAAAAGATGATCGGCAGGGGAGTAATGACTCCCTCGGAAGTAATCGAAAGGCAGGGTCTGGGCCCAAATTTGGCCCTCGATAGGTTCCACTCGATCTACAGCTATAGAATAAACTTTTCTTGTTATGGTCCAATGTTGCCACGGTCATGAAATCGATAAGTGCCTTTGGTATGAAATACAAAAAAACGATGAGGCCGAGACCTTTGTGTCGTTGAGGAAGTCGCCTGATGAACTAATACTAACGCGCCATCCCGTCTGTGTGTCGGGGGGTTGAGATCAGCCCCCTCATCAACCGGTAACCATGCCCCCGGATGCTCTGGATGGCGTTTGTGCCATACATGTCCTTGATTTTTCCACGAAGGCGACTGATCGATTTTTCCAATGCCCTGGGGTCATAAAAGTTGGTGTTGAGTCCCATGATGTTGGCGATTTCATCGTGACTTAGTATGTGGTTACTGGTTTGCGCAAAGGCTTCCAGGATCTTCATTTCTGCAAAGGAGATGTCCAGCTTCTTGCTGGTACCCAGTAGACAAATACGGGTGGGGTCCAATATCAAATTGATATCTCTTTGCCATTCTTCACTGCTGAAGAACTCGGCGAGCAACTCAGAGCTTTCATCGGAAAGGGTATTGAACTTGATGCAGTAGTCGGCCCCCGCAAGATAGTACTTGATCTTGTTGTAGGTGCCTCGGCCCGTGATGACCGCGCAAATGATGGGTTTCAAGTTGCCGGTGCGCAGGTTTTCCACTAGTGCGAGGCTTTCCTCGAGGGCCTGGGGGCTGTCGATGATGATGAAGATGGCGCGATACGAACCAGAGCGTTCATTCTTCTTGAATGAACTAGTGTAGGAGTTGGCATCTAGTGCCATATCGGTCCGCACATGCCTTGCGACTAGCGCTCTAAAATGTTCAGCCACGCCACGGGTACGACCCAGAGTGAGAACTCCGGGTTCATCGTTTGTCTGGCGCTGGCTTCTAGTCGCTAAGTTCCCTGTAAGCATCATGCATTGACTCGAATAGGTGCTGACATCGGGATGTTAAAGCACCGGTTCTCATCTGTGACTGACAATTGGTAACATTTACGCGATTTTTAGACGTGGCTCCCGAGTTTTTTAACAATAGTTAAGCTTTTCAAGCTTTTAGTTGATTTTCTCGGCGGGCTAAACTAGTGGGATAGCGTCGTTAGATGGTGGCAATATGGAATTGTGCCACTATTTTGAAACGATGGCGATTTGTTTTTTATGTCCTTTTGCCACTGTTTGGCCTGCTGCGTGCCACCATTCAAGCCAAGATGCTGAATCCACTAAGAAACACAAATAGTGTGAGAGCGATCACACTTTATTCAGTGGCGAGACTTTTTTCTACTAAATAGCTAAATATTTTCCCGAGGTGTTCGTACGCGGACGATTATTAACATGGCTTGAGTGTGTCTTTTGATAAGACATATTCTCCCTCGCTACATCAGGTAGTGGGTGTGGATGTCTCGATTGTTTTGCTTGAGCTACTCAATATCTGAGTGCAGTTGACGGATCGTTCCCAAGGAACGGTCTGACGGAGGATTAATGGATTTCTGGACCCTTTTCAAAGTGTTTATCCTGGGCGCGGTAGAGGGCCTGACTGAGTTTTTGCCCATCTCCAGTACGGGCCACCAGATTATTGTTGCGGACTTGCTGGACTTTGGCGGTGAACGCGCCATGGCGTTCAATATCATTATTCAGCTGGGCGCAATTCTTGCCGTTGTCTGGGAGTTTCGCCGCAAGATTTCAGAGATAGTCAAAGGACTGCCGACCCAGCGCAATGCACAACGTTTCACACTGAACTTGCTGATCGGTTTTCTTCCGGCCGTCGTTCTGGGTGTCTTGTTCGCCGACCAGATTCATCACTACCTGTTCAACCCGATCACCGTGGCAGTCGCATTGGTCGTGGGCGGCATTGTCATGTTGTGGGCGGAGCAGAGAGACCACGTGGTGCACGTCGACCATGTCGACGACATGCGCTGGTCGGATGCGCTGAAGGTGGGTTTCGCGCAATGCCTGGCGATGATCCCGGGCACTTCCCGCTCCGGATCGACCATTATCGGCGGCCTGCTGTTTGGCCTGTCGCGCAAGGCCGCCACCGAGTACTCGTTCTTCCTGGCGATGCCCACCATGGTCGGTGCCTCGGTGTATTCAGGCTACAAGTACCGGGAGCTGTTCCAGACCAGCGACCTGCCGGTTTTCGCCCTGGGCTTCGTCACAGCGTTCTTTTTCGCCATGATCGCCGTACGCGGCTTGCTCAAGTTCATTGCGAACCACAGCTATGCCGCCTTCGCGTGGTACCGGATCGTTTTCGGATTGTTGATCCTGGCAACCTGGGCATTCGGTTGGGTGAACTGGACGGCGGCGACCGCCAGCTGACAGGTGCGCCAGGCGGGTCAAGCCGCCTGGCTGAAAAGGCGAGAACAACCGGGCATTAACGCCCTTCAAGCAACCCGGCAGCTTGATCCAGCAAGGCCAAGGGCTCCTTGGCCTTGTGGATATCCACCGACAACAACTGCCGAAACTTGCGCGCCCCCGGGAACCCGGTGCCCAGCCCAAGCACATGGCGAGTGATGTGGTGCATCGAACCGCCAGCGTCGATGTGTGCAGCGATATACGGCCGCAACTGCGCCAGTGCTTCGGCACGGGTGATCACCGGCGCCGTGCTGCCGAACAGCTGCTGGTCCACCTCGGCCATCACGTAAGGGTTGTGATACGCCTCGCGGCCCAACATCACACCGTCGAACGTCTGCAAATGCTCGTGGCAGGCCTCCAGCGTCTTGATTCCGCCGTTGAGGATAATCTCCAGCTCGGGAAAATCCGCCTTCAACCGCGCCGCCACGTCATAACGCAGGGGCGGGATGTCACGGTTCTCCTTCGGCGACAACCCCTCCAGAATCGCAATCCGCGCGTGCACGGTAAAACTGGTGCACCCGGCATCCCGCACCGTGCCGACGAAATCACACAGCTCCTCGTAACTGTCCCGCCCGTTGATCCCGATACGGTGCTTGACCGTCACCGGAATCGACACCGCATCACGCATCGCCTTCACACAATCGGCCACCAACTGCGGATGCCCCATCAGGCACGCGCCGATCATATTGTTCTGCACCCGATCACTCGGGCAGCCGACATTCAGGTTCACCTCGTCGTAACCATGCTCCTGCGCCATGCGCGCACACGCGGCCAGGTCCAGCGGGACACTGCCACCGAGCTGCAGGGCGAGCGGGTGCTCGGCTTCGTTATGGCGCAGGAAACGCTCGTGATCGCCGTTGAGCAGGGCACCGGTGGTGACCATTTCGGTGTAGAGCAAGGCGTTTTTCGACAATAGGCGCAGGAAGAAGCGGCAGTGGCGGTCGGTCCAATCCATCATCGGCGCCACGGAAAAGCGTCTAGACACTGTAGAGCCTGAGTTTACTGGGTATATAGCTGATTTATGTACCATTTTTCTCTACGTGTCTATAGCGTGTTTTAGGGCGTTTTCGGGCGTTTTTTGTATGTTGGTGGTACGATGTACCACTTAAAAACTGACGCGTACCACTTTCGATATGGCGACTATCAGGGCAAGAAAACTGGCGGATGGGGCGGTGAGCTACACGGCTCAGATCCGCATCAAGCGCAACGGAGTGCAAGTCTACCAAGAGAGCCAATCCTTCGCCCGAAAACAGGCCGCCCAAGCTTGGGTTCGAAAGCGAGAGGCCGAACTGGATCAGCCAGGCGCGATTGAGCGGGCAAACCGCCAAGGCGGCACGGTTAAGGAAATGATCGATCGCTATTTGATTGAGATGGAGAAGGTTAGGCCGTTGGGCAAAACCAAGCTCGGGACGCTCCAAGCTGTCCGTGAGTCGTACTTTGGTAAGTTGAACGACCAGGACATCACCAGTCAGCAGCTGGTGGAGTATGCGCTTTGGCGTATGGGCAAAGAGGGTGGAGGCGTCAAGCCACAGACGGCCGGTAACGATCTCGCGCACTTGGGCGCAGTGCTTTCGATTGCCCGTCCTGCTTGGGGGTATGAGGTTGACCCCCACGCCATGAGCGATGCCCGACGGGTGTTGAAGAAGCTGGGGTACAATATGCGAAGTCGTGAGCGCGACCGACGTCCCACTCTGGATGAACTCGACAAGCTACTAACGCACTTTCGGGGTATCCAGGCCCGTCGCCCAACGTCGATCAACATGCTCAAGATGGCTGGGTTTGCATTGTTCTCAACCCGCCGGCAGGAAGAAATCACCCGGATTCAATGGGCAGATCTGGATGAGGTCGGCCAACGGGTGTTGGTACGCGACATGAAAAATCCCGGCCAAAAGATTGGCAATGATGTGTGGTGTCATTTACCACCAGAGGCGTGGGCCATTATTCAAACTATGCCGAAGGCGCTACCTGAGATATTTCCGTACAGCGCAGAGTCTGTATCCACTTCGTGGACCAGGGCTTGTCAGATACTTGGCATCGAGGATCTGCACTTTCATGACCTGCGCCACGATGGCGTAAGCCGGCTTTTCGAAATGGACTGGGACATTCCTCGGGTAGCGAGCGTATCGGGGCATCGAGATTGGAACTCAATGCGGCGTTACACTCACCTACGCGGTCGAGGTGATGCATACGCAAAATGGGAGTGGCTGGAGAAGATCCTACAGGCGCCCGTGAAATTGGGCGCCAAGACGTTGAAGTAAATCAGCTTCCACGTGGTGCACTGTTTAACTGATTGCTTTCTTTGACAGCTGCAGCGTGTTGCGCGTCCAGGTACGCGGAAAGATCCGAGATATGAACTCCTTTCGCACTTTTTTGACTTGCTTCCAAGCGAGTGATGGGGATTTTAATTTGTCCCGCCATAACCTTTCGTTGAAACATGTCAGGGGTTAGGTGAGTGAAGTAGTCGTGGCAGACTTGCGCTAAGGGAATGATCGCCAGGCCGTTATATTGGGCCATGAGAACAAGTAGGGTTTTCATGGTCTTGCTCCTTTTGGATGGCTAATTTTGGCGAGCTGTATGTTCGTGCTAGCCTCGATAGCGCCACCGTTGCGGGTTTGAGCTTGCATGGTTCTCTCCTTTCTGGGGTGGTCGGTGTCGGGGAGTTGCACCTCCTCGACACCTCTTTTTAATCAGTGGCCCTAAGAACGCTTAACCAAGTAGGCTTGATCTGCGAACCAGGTGAATCACTAGGTCGCTCAACGTACCGTTGGTGAAGACGAACTGCAGACGCGAAGCCGTGATCTCGACTGATGCCGCGTCGAATTGGCGAACAAGCACCGACATTAGCCCAGTAGCCAGCAAGCTCAGCGTCATCAGACGACACTCAATTTTCGTGAGAGTGTGCCATTTGAATTCAACCGTCCCCACTTTTCCGCTATCAATACTTGCGCGATCCAACATGCTCACGTCTCCATAAAGTGCTTTGCTGAATCGACGTTATCGGATCGGAAAGGAGGACGTGCGCGGCTTTATACAAATAGTTGTCAACTACATAATTTGTTACACATCAGCTCGCATCGCATGAAGCGTCAGCTGCCAAAGCATTTAGAGAGCGGCGTAAAGCTTTTGGGTCATCCTTCGGGATACTACGGTATTGCGTTACCTGCTCCTGCTCCTCCTCTTCGTTACTTAAAGTTTCGACAGGAGTAGGCGTGCGGAGCCCAGTATTCGTCTCAACGACCTTTGGTACGCCGCAGTATCGGACCATACGGCCAGCCGTGCTGGCGGTGTCGATTGACCTCTACACCAACAACACGTCAGCCTTACTGCAGCGGACCGACTACATGTTGGCCAAGGGCTCGGTGGCGAAATGCCGGCCGGCGATTAAGGGGCGGCTGGCCACCAGTGAAGACTTGGCATCCGTTTCCTCAATCGTTGCTGCCCGGGGAAATTGGCACTGGACGCCCAACATCTTTCGGGATCCTCACCTCACAAACAGTGGCACCAGTTATAGCTGGGCAACTGGTGCGGCCACGCCGATCGTGATCACGAACGGCCAAGCATGCATCGAAACGCCTTCGAGCGCCTTGGCGTCAAACCGCCGGACGGCCAAGTTCAGTGTGGTGAACTTCAAAAGCGGAAAAGTCTCGGCCTCGCTGGTGGTCCAGGAGAAGATCGGCGACTAGGGCATACCCGCGGCTCACATAAAGACAGCTATCCGCACTCCTGCCTCGGCAATAGGTCTGCGGCCTGCAGGTTACTCATAGGTGCACTATTTAGAAAATCACGCGGTCCCTTCATATTGAAAGGCACTTAAAGCTCCTCATAGGTGTCCGTCAGTGAACCGGGAGGTTTTGTTTGCAGATTGAGCAGCACCTACGAGTAACTTGTAAGCGAATCGAAAAAGCTCGTGAGAGGTGCTGTGGGCTGTCAGGGAGTCGGCGACGATACCCATAAACTGGCTACGCAGTTAGTACGGTCAATGCTCACTGAACCGCAAGCCCCCCTGCTTCTCACGGCAGTGAACATGTCACTCTGCAGATCGCCTTCCTTCTGGATTTTCTGAGCTGCCTATGCGGCAGTGAACCCTTTCCTTGATAACTCCTTGTCCGCAAGGACAAATAGCCTACATCCCCACGCTAATCCTTTTTTTTGCGATCCTTCGTAGGTGTTTGGTAAGCGTCCGCCGAAGTCACCCTGCGTGACTAAGGCGGGCACCATCGCCTTTATAGCGGGGATCAGGTAGGTGACTTCGCCGGACTCTTACTTTGGACTCCCTAAAGGTGGCGGTAGCGGTGTCGTACACGGCGCTGGAACTCATGCGTGAGCCCAGGGTTGTCGGAGCGCTCAACGAGTCGCTGCTGACCCATAATTTTCAGGCTGATTCGGACGAGCGATGTTGATGGCAACGAGCCTGTTTTGGTTGAGCGTGTGGTGTCCTACTGTCAACAATCAGGCGTTTGACCAATCTCATCGTTCTTGCACTTTAGTTGTGCGCGTGGTTTGCTTTTCTTTTGCTGGATCTGAATAGGTTTGGCCACTAAAAGTAACAGTACTTTCGCAACACCACAATTTTTGATACTCACCTATTTTACAGGTAGGCGTAGGACGATGTGTAATTTTACCGCCAATATGATTGGGTTTAGCCCAACAACTATTTTTTAAGGCCATGAAGATTGGTCGTCAGAATATCAAGGGGCATGTGGGGCACCCCATAGGATGGGCCAGGCCTGAATGGCACCCCTTACTCGGGATTGTTGGCGATGTTTTGCCTCCTGTCTCTTCGTAGAAATCCTCATTTTTGAGTCTGGGCGCAATCTCTAGAAGGGATGCGCATATTACGGAAATTGCTTCTCTCGCGTTCTTAGCTGCATCGCATCTCAAGATGCTGGCTAGATTCGCTCTTGTAATCAACCTTTTCCTTAGAGGAGAGACTGTGACGTCGTTGACGGGCACAGGCATTTTGGCGAACAGCTCAATGGCCGAGGCTATAACCCCGGTTATCCGTAGCACCTAAAGTGCAGCCAAAAAGCTGGCAAGGTGAGTGCGTACCAGCCTATTGCTACTGCATCCTCCTTGCGGTGATTGGGTGTTTTAGTTTCCATAGTATCTATCTATTTGGAAAACGAATTCGATTTCTTCTCTGATTCAGCATGGCAAGCATGTGGTGAACTCTCCAGCTTTTAGATGTTGCACAAATACTTCCGCATATCTATCTATATGGAAATCAAATTCGATTTCTCCAGCAAGCCGGTATCGTGCTGTTGCTATACTATCTATATGGAAAACAGTTTCGATTTCGCTACTCAGCAGAGGTCTGCGGTTGGTGATTTGTAAGAACTGGAGTGGCAGTAATTACCTTGCGATCACTAATCTATCTATATGGAAATCAAATTCGATTTCTCTAGCAAGCACGGTATCGTGCTGTCGCTATACTATCTATATGGAAAACAGTTTCGATTTCGCTAATCAGCAGAGGTCTGCGGTTGGTTATTGGTAAGAGCTGGAGTGGCAGTAATTACCTCGCGATCGCTAATCTATCTATATGGAAATCAAATTCGATTTCTCTAGCAAGCCGGTATCGTGCCATCGCTATACTATCTATATGGAAAACAGTTTCGATTTCGCCACTCGGCTGAGGGTTGCGATTGAAGATTACTAAGGCGCTATGGTGGGTGTGATTTGCAGCTATTTTTTGTATTATGATGATTTTTAAGATGTGCCTCCAGTTAGCGAGGGCAGGGGTGTCACGGTGCGAATGAGGGGGCGTGATAGGCTGTTTTTGATTTTTTATTGGAGGCTGCGTCGAGTAATTGTTATTTTGCTTCGGAAGAGTTGGCTTTTCGGATGGCTAGTTTCTGTACTTGTGTCTCGGTGGTTAATGCGTTGCACTTTGATTTATTTATATTGGCATGAATATCAACGATGGTAGAGCGCAGGGCTGTATAGCTTCTAATAGGTTGTCATCCCAATTCACGCAGTGCCAGCACTGGATGTCGTTCTAACTATCAAGGAGCTGATTTCTATTGGGTGTTTGAAAAAAAACGCTCGCTCAGTGAGTTCGTCAAGTTCACGGGGAGCATATTCTTCTATCGATTTCCCATTGAAAGGTAAGCGGAGAAACTATCGATAAAAACGGTTATCGTGAGTTTTTTCGTGCAGGAGCAGGCCCATGAAAACCCAACACCTGGTGATCGAGGACTGGGACGGCGACGGCGCCCTCCGCCTCCCGGATGAAGCGCTGCAGGAACTCGGCGTCGACGTCGGCGACACCCTGTACCTGGTCGAGGAGGTCGTCGGCAGCACCCGCTGCCTGGTGCTCAGCAAGACCCCGCGAATTCCGGATCGGCTCGATGAGCTGGTCGGCCGCTGGGACACCTTCGGCAAGGACCTGCCCGATGACTAAGCCTCCCCGGCCCGCATATGCCGACAACGCCACGGCCGCGCGCCGCCTGACCGCCGCCGAGCTCCAGGGCCTGGCCACAGTCCCAGCCGCCGTCGAATGGTTCGCCAACTTGGCCAACCCGCGCACGCGCCGCGCCTACCAGAGCGATATCGAAGATTTCTGCGGCTTTATCGGCCTGCACACCCGAGCAGTTTCGGGAAGTGACCCGCGCTCACGTCCCCGCCTGGCGCCACCAGTTCGAGCAACGCGGCCTCTCCGGGGCCACCCAGCGACGCAAACTCGCCGCCCTGGCCAGCCTGTTCGATCACCTGCTGGACCGCAACGCGGTCGCCGGCGGCAATCCGGTGCACGGCGTCAAGCGCCCAAAGATTGAAACCAATGAGGGTAAAACCCCGGCCCTCGCCGATCACCAGGCCAAGGCTCTGCTCGAGGCCCCCGATCCGGCCACGCTGAAAGGCCGGCGCGATCGGGCGATTCTCGCCGTCTTGCTCTACCACGGCCTGCGCCGCGAGGAGGCCGCCCGCCTGCAGGTCGACGACCTGCAGCAGCGTCGCGGTATTCAACACCTGCGCATCCACGGCAAGGGCGGCAAGCTCCGTTATGTGCCGCTGCACCCGGTCGCCGCCGAACGCCTGCATAGCTATCTCGAGGCTTCGGGACATCACCTGGAGCAAGACAAAGCGCCGCTGTTTCGCCCGCTACGCGGGCCGAAAACGGGGAGCGGGATTTCCGCCGAGGGCATTTATGCCCTGGTCGGCCAGTACGCCCAAGCGGCCGGGATCGCCGTCGCCGGCCTTGGTGTGCATGGCCTGCGCGCCACCGCTGCGACCAATGCCCTGGAACACGAAGCTGACATCGCCAAAGTCCAGGCCTGGCTCGGGCACGCCAATATCAGCACCACCAAGCTCTATGATCGGCGCCACTCCCGGCCCGAGGATTCGCCGACCTTCAAGGTCCGTTACTGACACGGACGTAGGGATATATAGGGATGTATAGCGAATTTTCCTACACATCCCTATATATCCCTAGATATCCGTGTCTCGGGCAACCGGTGCAGGGTGGTTAGCCGGTGATCTGAAGCGGGCTCAAAGCCCGCTTGCTAGGATTTCTGAAGGCTTTTGTTGCCAAACAAAAAACAAGACCTCTTGCTTTGGCTTACCATTCCCCGAGTAATGATTTTTCGACCGCTCGACTTGATACCCAAAGGTGGCCATGCCTGATCTTTCTGAAGTTATTCTCACTTTGGTACCCGCACCCGGTGAAAGGGATTGGTCGACTGCCAACCGTCAGGCAGAACTGTGGACGGTCCTTCAACAGCTGAGAGCCAATAACACTGCAGTGCTACCACGAGTGAGTAAGGGAAACCTCATAGGGGAGTTCTCGATCTGGTTGTCCCAGCTGGTTGAGTCCGTTGTTAGAGCACCTCTGGAGACATGGATACAAAAGTGTCCTGGCCGCAAAGTGCATCTGACAGCGCCAGGTATCAACGCGCAGGCTGAATCACCAATAGAGATTGAGCATCTGCTAACCAAGGTTATGGCGTTACGCCAGAACGACGTATCCAGTTCAGTCATGGGCCTTGAAGGTCAGTGACCTCTGACGTGAGCAGGAGATAGATCGCTGGAAAATGAAACAGCTCCTGATTGTGACTGGGCCAATCCTAGACCTGGGCAATGTCAGCTTCGTCCTTCAGTGCGTGATGTACGGGTCGCACGGAGGCCATGCAGGGGGGCCTACAGAATTCGGAAAAAATCGTACGCTAAACGGCGACAGGTATTGATGGGTTCTCTTGGGGGTCATGAAACGTATTGGTCGTGATCAGTTGGACACCCGCCGCCTGCATCTGCCGGACGGCCTTGGCCAGCGATCCATCCAGGTCAATACCTCGGCATGCATCGACCACGACAAAGGTGTTCAGTCCAGCTGCTCGCGCATCCAGCGCCGACCAGGCCACACAAAAATCTAGGGCTAGGCCGGTGAGGTACACGGTGTCGATACCTCGCGCCTTGAGGTACCCGGCCAAGCCGGTGCTGGTACGGCGGTCGGCCTCGACGAACGCGGAATAGCTGTCGATGCCGCTATTGCAGCCCTTACGTAAAATCAGCTGCGCGTGAGGCAGGTCGAGGTCTACATGCAGTTCGGCGCCGCTGCTACCTTGCACGCAGTGGGTCGGCCACAGAGTCTGAGGCCCGTAAGGCAGGTCGATGCAGTCGAACGGGCTACGTCCGAAGTGGTTTTCGGCGAAGGAGATGTGGTTGGCGGAGTGCCAATCCTGGGTGATCACCACCTGTTTGAAGTGCCGGCCCACCTGATTGATCCGTGGGATTACGGCCTCGCCGTCGTTGACCGCCAGCGCACCGCCGGGGATGAAGTCATTTTGCACGTCGATCACCAGCAGGACGCTGCGTGACAGGTCGATTGCAGTCATGGGAGCCACCGTCTAAGCGTTGAATTCGATTTCGTAGATGTCGCTGCGGCACAGGGTTTCGCTGTATTCCAGCAATGAATCGTCAGGGCCATAGCTCAGTTGCTTGATTCTCATCAGGGGCGCCCCAGCTTGGATGTTCAGCCATTCGGCAACCTCGGCGGTGCACGCCAGAGCCTTGAGGGAGAAGGTTTTGCGCGCGGCGCGAATGCCGCGGCTTTCCCATAAGGCATACAGCGAGTGTTCCAGTTGGGCCGGGTCTGGCAGGTACTGTTCGGGAATGTAGGTGGTCTCCAGGGACACCGGCACGCCATCCACCAGGCGTATGCGCCGCAGCTTGGCAATCGGCGCACCGCTAGCGATGCCGAGGCTGCTGGCAATCAGTGCCGGCGCCTTGAGCTTGACCCGCAGCAGCCATTGGTTGCTGACCTGGCCGCCTTCGCGCTCCACCTGGGCGGTGAAACCAGGTTCGGCGTTCAGGGAGTAATCAAGGTGTTGGGCCACCCGTGTGCCGATGCCTTGCTGACGGATCACCAGCCCTTGTTTTTCCAACTGGGCTATGGCCTTGGTCACCGTGACCCGCGACAGGCCCAGGCCCTCGGCCATGACGCGCTCGGCGGGCAAAAAGTCGTGAGGGGCTAGAACGCGTTGGCGAATCACCGTCTCGATGGCCTGGGCCAATTGCAGGTACTTGGGCCCATGGGCCGCGCCTTGGCAATGGTGTCGCAGCGTCGTTATCAAATCATCCATAACCGGCGTTCGCTCGTGTTCAGTGTGGGTAGTGTGCCTGATCAGCCTGGGTAAAATCTTCTGCGTAAATGGTCCCAGTCCGGTGCACCCGCGGCGCCGGTCTGTTCGACGACACAAGCGGCGACGCGATTGCCCAGGTCGGCGGCCGCCATCAGCGACCAGCCTGCTGCCAATCCTGCCAGCACCCCGGCACAATGGGCATCGCCCGCACCAACAGTGTCCACCAACTGCACGGGATACGCCGGCACCGGCTGGGGAGGCTGGCCGGGTTGGCAGCACCAGGCGCCTTCGTGATCGAGGCGGCACAGCACGTTCAGTTGCAGGCGCTGCGCCAGTGCCTGGGCTTGCGCCACCGGCTCGCCCTCGCCGCAGAGCAGGGCGGTTTCCTGACGGTTGAGGGACAGCGTGGTATTGCTACCTGCCAATGCACTGATAAACGCCGACGGCAGGTCGACGATGCGTGGCCCGAAATCCAGAAAACAGCATTGCTGTCGGGGTAAGTCCAGCAGCCACTGGCGCAGCGTCGCCCCCGCGTCGCCCACCAGCTCATAACCGTTGGCGTAAACGATCGCCTGAGCATCCAGGGGCAGCGAGTCCAACGCCGTGGTGTGCCATTGGGTCTCGCAACCGGTGACTGTCACAAACGTGCGCTCGCCATTGGGCTCCACCAGGGCTAGGCACCAACCATTGTCCTGATTCAGATCGCGCAACAGCACCGGCAGGGTCAGGGCCTGCATCTGGGCAGCGATCTGCTCGCCCCATGGGCCATTGCCGACAGTCATGCCGTTGATCACCTCGACCTCCAGCCGCCGCAACGCGCGTGCGACGTTAAAGCCGCACCCGCCCACCTGACGACCGGTTTCCACGGCCAAAGTGTCGCCGCCACTCCTGGGCAGTTGGTCGAGGTTGAGCACGATGTCACCGATGGCACCGCCGATGACCACTACTGGGCGCTGGGCCTTGAACAGCGTAGTCATGCCATTTTCCTCGGTCCGAACAGCAGCCACATCCCGTAGCACATCAGGCTTGCTAGAAACGAGACGAACAACCCCAGGCTGGAGTTGGCAAAAATACCCAGGGCCAGTGGGCCGTCGATAAACCCGGTCTTGCTCACCAGCAAGCCGCTGATGGCGCCGATGACCCAGCAGGCTAACGGCACCACCTGCACGCCACGGTTATGCAGGCCATAGAGTGCGTCCGGGTCATAGCCCTGATGGCGGCGCAGGTAGAAATAGTCGAGGACAAAGATCGCCTCCCACGCGGAGAGAAACACGCCACAGAACACCAGGAATGAAATGAACGGCCCGATAAACTCGCCGGAGATAAAAATCACATACACCGCCACCCCTAGCACCAATAACGCGTCCACCGTAATTGCCAGGCTCTGCTTGACCTGCACCCCGAGGGTCAGCAGGTTCAGGCTCGCCGAATACAGGCTCAACACCGCAATTGAAACGATACCTGCGGTGGCCGCCAGCAGGTACGGCACGGCCATCCAGGTCGGCAGCACAGTGCCGACCAGGGCGATGGGGTTGGCGTCACTGGACAGCCCTGGCAACTGCGCCGACAGCAGCACACCGGTGCCGATCAGGATCAGCAGAGGCAGGGCGGCACCGCCGACCACGGCGGCAAAGATCCGCCCGCTGCTGGCGTCTTCATGCTGAAAGCGACTGTAGTCGGCCCCCGCAATCGCCCAACTGATACCGGTACCTGCGGCAATGATCGACACCGCCGGTAGAAACCCGCTCAACCAACTGCCGGATGGCCGCGCCAGTACCTCGGCCCAAGGCGTGTGGGCGACGATGTAAGCCACCACCACCAACGTCAACGCACCAAAGACCTTGCCGAACCAGCGTTGCAGCGAGGCGACGGTGTTCTGCCCCAGCAGGCTGACGATGACGGTCAGGCCGCCAAATAAGGCCAGGCTTAACACGCTCAGCCAGGTACCGGCGGCAAAGCCCAAGGCCTGGAACAACGCCACCAGGGTCAGCGTCCCGGTAATGACGTTGACCGCCTCCCAGCCCAGCAGGTTGATCCAACTGAAGGCGGTCGGCGGTACGTTACCCTTGATCCCGAAGATCACCCTGGACAAGGTCAAGGTCGAGGTGCGCCCGCGTTTGCCGGCGAAGCTGGTGAAGCCCACCAGTGCAAAGCTGGCGACCCCGACCAGTCCGGCCAGCAATGCCTGGATCAGCGACAGTTCAAAGGACACGATGATCGCGCCGTAGACAATCCCAAGAATGCCGATGTTGGCGGCGGTCCAGATCCAGAACAACTCGCCGGGTGTGCCGGTGCGTTGGTCCTCGGGAACCAGGTCGATGCCAGTGCTTTCCAGGGTCATTGCCGGTTTACTGTTGGGTTTGTGCATGACGGGACTCCTTGGTGTGCCGCAGTTGGTTAAGGGAGAGGGCGTAGGGCAGTAAATCAATCTGGTTGGCCTCGGCGATCTGGCGTTTCCAGGCGTCGGGGAGGCGTTGGGCGCCGTGCAGTGCGCCGCAAATGGCCGTGGCCATGGCGCCGATGGTGTCGGTGTCGCCGCCCAGGTTGGCGGCGAGGATCGCGCAGCGCACTGGGTCGGTGCGCGCCAGATCCACCAGTGCCACGGCGCAGGGCACCGACTCCAGGGTGTCCATGCCGGCACCGACGCTTTCATAGAGTTCTGTCAGGGCATCCAGGTCCGACTGCCCGCACACACCAGCGGCGATGTCCAACGCATAGCGCGTACGCAGCGCCAGGCAGGGGCTGAAGGTCGAGGCCAGGCGGGTCTGAATCTCCCGTGCCAGGGGCATCATCTCGGTTTTAATCTGCCCCCAGTCGGCGCCTTCGATCGCACGGCTCACACACCAGGCGATCATCCCAGCACCGGCTACCGCAATGTCGGACTTGTGCGTCGGACTCGAAGCCAGCACCACCTGCTCGATAAAATGCTTGCGGTCGGCGGTGGGTACCAGGCAGCCCAGCGGCGCCACGCGCATCGCGGCACCATTGGTCACGCCGTTGGAGACGATACTGGCCACCGCTTGCCCACCACGAATCGCCAGCAACGCCGCCTTGGAGCTGGGGCCGAGGATGTTCTTGTCGAAGGCGCCCATGCGCAGGGCCCAGTCAAGAATGTGCCGGGCGATCACCTCGGGAACCACTTGGCCCCCGCATTCGATCAGCGCGTCGGTCAAGGCTATGGCCTGCTCGGTATCATCGGTGTATTGGCCGGCAATGAAGCCGGCAGCGGCGACGTTTTCCTCAGGCCCCGGGAGGAAACTGTCGATCCAGCCAAAGTGCTTGCGCACCCGGGCCTGGGGCCACAGTTCCGAGGGCATACCCAGGGCATCGCCTATGGCCTGGCCGTAGAGGCAACCAAGGATCGCGTCGGTGCGAGGTGTGAGTGTTACTGGCATACCCATCGAATCTCTGAAAGCGGGAGGTAGGCTTTCAGAGGCATAAATGATGCCAATATAGATCCAATATCAGTCCAGTGTATTTCTATAACCGCACGACGCCGTTGATGGACGTCCGGGCACCCAGGCAGTTTTTATCTTTTTTCCGAATTCTGTAGGCTCCCCAAGCTGGCGGAGTTTGGCCCCACGTAAGGAGGGAGGGCCAAAGATATGTTTAAGATAATTAAGCGTATTTGGAGCCTCGTTAGAAACGGAATAGGTGTAGCGGATCGCGTTTGAAAACAGCCGGGCTCGCATTTGTCCCATTTTTCGGCTCACATTATTTGTATCTATCTGTAACCACTGGCTCAGATTAGCTGCAAGTGAGCTCACATTATTTGCGACCAGCTCACATTGCCGTCTCATCGACTCAGATTAAAAGCAACTGTGATCTGTCCCGTATGGGTAGACCCAAACGAGTCGAGACCGCGAGACATAATTTACGTATCGCAAGGGTCTGTACGGTTTTTTTGAGACGCATCCCGACAAACGTCTAGAATCTAATCAGGCAAAACAAGCCTGCCTGGTAATTGCAAATAGCGTGAGCCCGTGACGATGGAATGCGAGCCCGCCCCGTCGAATGCAAGCTCACTTGCAGCTAATCTGAGCCGGTGACCTTGGCTGGTCGCAGTTAATTTGAGCCAGAAATGCCGTTGAATGCGAGCCCGCGTGTTTTCAAACGCGAGCCGCTACAACTACCGCCCCGAAAAAGAAGCCACCCGCGATGCTGATCATGACCGTGCGACTCATTTCTGCGGTGGTGGCTGTCAGCAGAAATTGCCGCATGCTTTCGTAGTCACCAAGGGCACCAACCAGCAACAGGCCAAACGGAGTCCAGGGCGCGAGCCTGAACCCTCCAACCATCCGCTGGTGAAGGACCTGGTGAAGGGTTGGACGAGTCCAGCGGGACTCGATTTTGCCCTTGTGCTTACTCAGGATACCGCTCACTGCGGCGTTGAGTTTTTCTATGTCCAATCCACGCATTGAGCTGCGTCGTCGAGTGCATGCTGGGTTGAACAAGGGCGAGGCACGCAATGCCCTGGCCAGGGCGGTGTTCTTCAACCGCCTCGGTGAAATCAGGGATCGGAGCTTCGAACAGCAGCGCTACCGTGCCAGCGGCCTCAACCTGGTGACCGCCGCAATAGTGCTGTGGAACACGGTCTACCTGGAGCGCGCCACCCAGGGGAGGCCTGCCGCCAGGCTGCTTGCCGGTCAGTTTGGTCGCGGCGGCACGTTGGTCGAGTTTCGCCTGATAGGCGGCCTGCTCTTGCTCGAAACGGACGCGGGCGCGCGCCTCAATCTTGACCTTCGCGATGTCCATGGCGGCCAGCCGGTCTTGCCGGCGCTTGATCTCCTCGGGCAGGTTGATGCCGTCGGGAAGATCCGCTTGGTCGGCACTCTCGGCCAGCGCCAGAAGCTCCTGAACTTGGGCCTTCAGCTGGCCCTCGATTACCTGGAGATGGCCATGCGATAGCGCGCTGTGGCGTGAGGCGTTGACATGCAGCTTGGTGCCGTCGAGGCTGACAGTACCGAGTTTGAGCAGTTTCATTTCGCCCGCCAGCTCCAGCACCTGCAAGAAGATGCCGGCTAACTCGTCGAGGAAACGCCGGCGGAAACTGGCGAGGGTGTCGTGATCGGGGCGGCTACCCGCGGCGAGATAGCGGAAGGCAAGTGAGTCGTAAGTCGCGCGCTCGATCTTGCGACTGGAAAAATTTCCGGTGGCATAGCCGTAGACCAGTAGGCTGAGCAACACCTCGGGATGATAGGCGGCGCTGTCGCGCCCGGCATAGCACGGGTGAGCGCGCCCAGATCGAGTCTTTCGATGGCTTCGAGAATGAAGCGCGCCAGGTGATCGTCATGCAGCCAGTCGTCCACCGATGGAGGGAGCAGGTAGGCGGTCTTGCGATCAATCGTGCGAAAGCGGCTCATGTGCTGGTCATCGGCAGGGCAGATGCCGGGATTATCCTAGAGCGCAGCGGAAAAGTCCGACAGGCTGCAAGGCTGCAATGGTACAGTGCATGTGCTTCTGGAGCGCCATGAATCCGGCAAGCAGAGTCTATTGATCGAAGTGCTTCAACGGGTAAAGGCCACCGGTCAACCGGCAGCCCTGGCGACCGTCATATCGGCGGGCCTAAAATTCCGTGTGCGAATCGGCGCTCGGATGGGCCTGAGCCCCTTTATGAGCCCGTGCCAGGGCATCCACTGCCAAGCGCTTGAACACACACCCTGCGTAGCGATTTGCTCGGTACCCTTGAGCGCAAAAAGTCTCAGTTGATGATTTACGGAAGCGGTGAGGATGAAGTCGAGGTATTTCTCGAATACATCGCGCCACGGCGCCGACTGGTGATCTTTGGCGCGGGTCATGACGCCCAGCCTTTGGTGCGCTTGCAGGATCTGTTGGCAGCCAACCAAACGCTGATGACGGTCTACCTGATGAAGGCCGAACTCAAAACGCTTTGGACTGCGGCAACGGCTTGGGGCTGGAGAATGACTTGGAAACAATGGCTGCGCCATGCCCATGAAAGCGAAATACCCGCCTTGATTCAGTTCGCCAAGCGGCTAAAACGTTACTGGCGCGGGATCGTAAGCCGAGTTCGCTGGCCGATGCACACGGGTCAATTGGAAGGGATAAACAATCGAATAAAGGTCATCAAACGGATGGCTTACGGTTACCGGGACAGCGAGTTCTTTTTCATGAAGATCAAGAGCGTCTTTCCCGGTAATCCGTGAAGAACCTTTTTTTTTGGGGGGGGCGATACTCCGGCAAGCGTTGCCTTGGCCATTGTTGGCGAAATCATTGCCTACCTCAATCAACGCAATGGCTCGATGCTGAAGTAGCGTAAAACAACCATTCACGAATCCAGTGAGTCAATCCACTCACCAGCGGTAGACGGCTTGCAGGTAAAAATAGAAGCTTAGTGTCTATAGCGGTTGCTCACAAGACTACACGGCTGGGGTGCGATGGAACTCGACGTCGTCTACCGAGACTGCTCGACTCTACCAACTGGTGGAACTGGCGGTGCCCCGGCAAATCGACGGCCAGTCCTGGCTGGGCGTGTGGAGTGGCGGCGAGTTTTTCCCGATCGGCCTTGAGTGCTGAGCTGTTCTCAATCACACCACCATTCATCTCCCTGAAACATAAGTCCCTTGCATCCTGAGGCCTGTTTCGGTTATTAATTTGAACATGATTAGACATGTCCGATTCGATAAGAAAAAAAAGGTGGTCGATGAGCTGATCCGGCGCATCGAAAGCGGTCTTCTCGAAGACGGCTTGCTCTTGCCGGGTGAACATCAGTTGGCCGAAGAATTCTCGGTGAGCCGTGGCACGCTGCGCGAGGCCCTGGCCGAACTCAAGCGGCGCAACTACATCGCGACCCAGAGCGGCGTGGGCTCCATCGTCACCTACGATGGCATTCCCCTCGACCAGCGCGCCGGTTGGGCCCAGGCCCTAGCGGACAGCGGGGCGCTGATCAATACCGAGGTGCTGCGCCTGGAAGCGGTGACGCGGCCAGACCTGTTCAGTCGCTACGGTATCGAGCAGTTCATCGCCCTCGATCGGCGCCGGCGCAATACCGAAGGCACCGCGGTCTCCCTTGAACATTCGCTGATACCGGCCAGCGGTGGCCTGGAACGCCTGCCCAGCGTCGGCCTGATTGACAACTCCCTGACCATTACCCTGGCGGCCTACGGCTACGTCGGTGATCGCGGCGATCAATGGATCGGCGCCGAACCCCTGTCCGCGGAATATGCCGAACTGCTGGGCCGTCCGCTGGGCACGGTCTTTCTCAAGGCCTTGCGCGCCACCTACGACAAGCAAGGACGTTTCATGGAGCAGGTCGAAAGCCTGCTCGATCCGCTGCATTTCCGCCTGCACCTGGCGTTTGGAAACCCGACATGACCCCGATTCATCGCGCCCTCGGCGCCTTCTACGGCCTTGCCTTGGGCGACGCCCTGGGCATGCCGACCCAATCCCTGAGCCGCGCACAGATCCAGGCCCGCTTCGGTAGCATCACCACGCTGGTCGACGCCGGTCCCGACCAGCCGATCGCCCCGAACATGCCCGCCGGTTCTATCACCGACGACACCGAACAGGCGATCCTGGTCGCGCAGTTGCTGATCGACGGCAATGGCCATATCGAACCGCCCCTGCTGGCCGAGCGGCTGATCGCCTGGGAAGCGGTGATGCAGGCCAAGGGTTCGCAGGATTTGCTCGGTCCGTCGACCAAGCGAGCCATTGAAATGATCCTCGCCGGCCACAGCCCCGAAGAAGCCGGGCGCTACGGCACCACCAACGGGGCGGCCATGCGCATCACTCCGGTGGGCATCGCTGCCGATATCGCCCTGCCTCAGCGCTTTCTCGAGGCGGTGATCCAGGCTTGCCAGGTCACCCACAACACCAGCCTGGGGATCTCCAGCGCCGCTGCCGTCGCCGCGGTGATTTCCAGCGGTATCAACCGCCAGAGCCTGGCGCACGCACTGGATATCGGCACCGAGATGGCCTTTACCTCCGAACAGCACGGCCATTGGGTCGCCGGCGGGCGCCTGGGGCCGCGGATTCGCTGGGCCCGTGAGCTCAGCCGCGATTGCCCGGACGCCGAACTGGCCGATCTGCTGTATGACGTGGTCGGTACCTCGGTGGCCTCCCAGGAGTCGGTGGTGGTGGCTTTCGCGCTGGCCCAACGGGTCGCGCTCGGCAAGCTCAAGGCCTTCGAGGCCCTCTGCCTGGCCGCCAGTATTGGCGGCGACACCGACACCATCGCCGGCATCCTCGGCGCCATGCTCGGCGCCTGCGAGGGGCTGGACTGCTGGCCCGCCGAGATGATCGCGAAAATCATTGAGGTCAACGCGCTGGAACTGCAGCCACTGGTTCAGGGGCTGATCGCCCTGCGCAACACCTGACACGCAAAAAGCACGCAATGGACTGCAGGCGAAGTGGGCCCGGATATGGCCCCGAGTTTTCTACACCTTTCACACTGCCCAACAACTACAACAAGTGGCATTAGGAGTTGAATACCATGACCTCATCAAACGCCGGACAATGCGCCGGCCAACTGGAAACCCGCGGCATAGAACCGGTCCCGGAAGCCGAGTGCAACGGCCATCCGCTGCAACTGTTCTGGGTCTGGTTCGCGGCCAATATCAGTATTCTCGGCCTGCCGCTGGGGGCGACCCTGGTGGCCTTTCGCGGCCTGGCGATCTGGCAGGCGATCATCGTCGCGATTCTCGGTGCGGCGGGTTCCTTCGCCGTGGTGGGGATCATTTCCATCGCCGGTCGTCGCGGCCACGCGCCGAGTCTGACCCTGTCGCGGGCGATCTTCGGCGTGCGCGGCAATATCGGTCCGACCATCGTTTCGCTGATGTCGCGCCTAGGCTGGGAAACGGTCAACACCACCACCGCCGCGTTCGTGCTGCTGTCGTTGTGTTCGATCCTGTTCCACTCGCCGGTGGAGGCCAAGAGCGCCCCGGTGCTGACGCTGCTGTTTATCGCCATCTTCGTGCTGCTGACCCTGTCGGTCTCAGGCCTGGGGCATGCCACCTTGCTGGTGATCCAGAAGTGGGCAACCTATGTCTTCGGTGCCTTGAATATCCTGGTGGGCGGTTTCCTATGTGCGACCATCGACTGGAGCGCGGTGTTCAACGCCACCCCGGCACCGATGAGCGCGATGATCATCGGCATCGGCACCATGGCGGCGGGCACCGGGATCGGTTGGGCCAACGCCGGCGCCGACATGTCGCGCTACCAGCACAAGAGCGTCAAGGCGGTCCGTCTGGTGGCCTCGGCGGCCTTCGGTGCCGGTATCCCGCTGGTGCTGCTGATCACCCTTGGCGGCCTGCTGTCGGTGGGCAACCATGATCTGGCCCAGGCTACTGATCCGATCATTGCGATTCGCGACATGCTGCCGACCTGGATGGCCGTGCCGTACCTGATCACCGCGTTCGGCGGGCTGTTGCTGTCGAACAACCTGTCGGTGTACTCGGCGGGCCTGACGACCTTGACCTTGGGCCTGAAGGTCAAGCGCGTGCATGCGGTGATCGTCGATATCGTGGCGATCTTCGCCGGCTCCATCTACTTCATGTTGATCGCCGACAGCTTCTACGGACCGTTCATCACCTTCATCTGTTTGCTGGCGGTGCCGATTACCGCCTGGGTCGGGATCTTCGTGGTCGACCTGGTGCATCGTCAGTACTACAGCGCCAAGGACCTGCTCGATGTCAGTCCGACCAGTGCCTACTGGTATAGCGGTGGCATCGAATGGCGTGCCTTCGGTGCCTGGGCCGTGGCGATTGTCCTGGGCTTCAGCTTCACCACCATCGGCACCACCGCCGAGACCACCTGGTTTCGCGGTTTCCTCTCCGACTCCTGGCTGGGCCACAACGGCTTGGGCTGGGTCGTCACCTTCCTGGTTGCAGGCGGTATTTATGCCGTGCTCGGCGGTGCGGCGGATCGCCGTGTCGCTTTTGTAGAGAATGCCAATGGCTAGATTACTGCATACCGGCCAGGTCATGGTTGACCTGGTCATGTCCCTCGACCAGCTGCCGGTGACCGGTGGCGACGCGCTGGCGAACGCCGCCAGCTTCGAAGCAGGTGCGGGTTTCAATGTCATGGCCGCTGCCCGGCGCAGTGGTTTGCCGGTGGTCTACCTTGGGCGCCACGGTAATGGGCGCTTCGGCGACTTGGCCCGGCAGGCGATGGTGGCGGAGGGGGTCGAGGTGGCCCTCGACCGCTATGGCGAGAAGGACACGGGGCTTTGCGTGTCCCTGACCGAGGCCAGCACCGAGCGCACCTTCATTTCCTATATCGGTGCGGAAGGCGGTCTCTCGGCCGAAGAGCTGGCGCGGGTGTCGGTGCAGGCCGACGACTACGTCTATGTCAGCGGCTACAGCCTGCAATATCCGGACAAGGCGCCGGCGCTGCTGGAGTGGGTGTTGGCCTTGCCGAAGGCGGTGACCGTGGTATTCGATCCTGGACCGTTGGTCAACTCTCCGGACGCAGCACCCATGGCCGCGTTGTTGCCGCGCATCGATATCTGGACCAGCAACAGTGTTGAATCCTTGCGTTTTACCGGTGCGGCGGATATTGCCGGCTCCCTCGGCATTCTGACCGAGCGTTTGGCCGATGGCGCGCTGCTTGTGGTGCGCGACGGCCCGAACGGTTGCTGGGTCGGTCAGGGAGGGGAGCACCAGCACATTCCTGGCTTCAAGGTGCAGGCGGTGGACAGCAATGGCGCGGGCGATGCCCATTCCGGGGTGTTCCTCGCCGGGCTGGCGGCGGGGCTGGATACCGCCCTGGCGGCCCGTCGCGCCAATGCAGCGGCGGCCCTAGCAGTCTCGCGCTGGGGGCCGGCCACCTCGCCTGGGACGCAAGAAGTGGACGCGATGCTGGCTGAAGGTTGAACCTGATTCCTGTAGGTGCAAGGCTTGCCGGGACGCCGCCCGGACCAAGCTCTGCTCCTACATCGAGGTACGAGCGGTGTAACGTGTGGATCAAGCGTGCTTTGTACACAGCGACCACTCTTAAGGAATTTGAGCAGGTATTGGGACGCCCCATCGCCTCATGGGGTTCTGGATGCCGACCTTCATCCGTAACGCAGGGATCGTCGACACCGTCCACATCGGCATCCTCACCGCGCTGCCGAGCATCGCCGCATTGCTGGGCATGCTGCTGATCGGCGCCAGTTCAGACAAACACCGCGAACGCCGCTGGCACATCATCGTGCCGTTCTTGGTCGGCGCTGCGGCGATGGCCAGTGCACCGTTATTCGTACACAACGTGGTAGCGGCCGTGGCGCTGCGCGCCCGCAACATACCTCAACCCCCGACCATTACAGGACTCTGACGCGCTATGACCTTTAAGCTGGAACAACTCAAGCAAATCACCACGGTGGTTGCCGACACCGGCGACTTCGAAGCTATCGCTCGGGTCAAACCGGTGGATGCCACCACCAACCCTTCGCTGCTGCTTAAGGCCGCGGCCATTCCAGGTTATGCCGAGCTGCTGAACGCCTGCGTCAGCGACTGCAAGGGCGATATTGGTCTGGCCAGTGATCGCTTTGGCGTAGCGGTCGGGCAAGAAATTCTGAAAGTGATTCCTGGCCGTATTTCCACTGAAGTGGATGCGCGCCTGTCGTTCGACACTGACGCCGTATTGAAGCGCGCGCACCGTCTGATAGAGCTGTATGACAAGGCCGGTATTGGCCGTGAACGCGTACTGATCAAGGTCGCTTCCACCTGGGAAGGCATCCGTGCCGCCGAGCAACTGGAGCGCGAAGGCATCCAGACCAACCTGACCCTGCTGTTCTCGTTCGCCCAGGCGATTGCCTGTGCCGATGCCGGGGTATTCCTGATTTCGCCGTTCGTGGGCCGGATTTACGACTGGTACAAGAAGGCCAACGGTAGCGACTACACAGGCTCCGATGATCCGGGCGTGCAGTCGGTCACTCGCATCTACAACTACTACAAGTCCAATGACTACAAGACCGTGGTCATGGGCGCCAGCTTCCGCAATCTGAACCAGATCGAGCAGTTGGCCGGTTGTGATCGCCTGACCATCAGCCCGGACCTGCTGGAGAAACTCGCTGCCGATACGGGCAAGCTCGAGCGCAAGCTGGCCCCAGGCCACGCTGGCGAACCCCGTCAGAGCCTGACCGAGAGCCAGTTCCGCTGGGCCTCCAATGAGGACGCCATGGCCACCGAGAAACTTGCCGAAGGTATTCGTCAGTTCGCTCTTGACCAGGAAAAACTCGAAGCCTTGCTCGCGGCCAGAGCCTAATCCCGCCCTGACACACCGGCCTGGCAGGATGACTGTACAGGGTCGGTTTTTCCTTTTCGTCCTATTCGATTCTCTGGAGATCAGCGATGCCCAGCCGTCGTGAGCGTGCCAACGCCATTTGTGCCCTCAGCATGGATGCTGTGCAAAAAGCCAACAGCGGCCATCCCGGTGCCCCTATGGGTATGGCGGATATCGCCGAAGTACTTTGGCGTGACTACCTCAAGCACAACCCGAGCAATCCAGCGTTCGCCGACCGTGACCGCTTCATCATGTCCAACGGTCACGGCTCGATGTTGATCTACTCGCTGCTGCACCTGACCGGCTACGACCTGTCGATCGATGACCTGAAAAACTTCCGCCAACTGCACAGCCGCACCCCGGGTCACCCGGAATACGGCTACACCCCGGGCGTTGAGACCACCACCGGCCCGCTGGGGCAGGGACTGGCCAACGCTGTCGGTTTCGCCCTGGCAGAAAAAGTCCTGGCGGCGCAGTTCAACCGTCCGGGCCACAACGTTGTCGACCACCACACCTACGTGTTCCTGGGTGATGGCTGCATGATGGAAGGCATTTCCCACGAAGTCAGCTCGCTGGCCGGGACCTTGGGCCTGGGCAAACTGATAGCCTTCTACGATGACAACGGCATCTCCATCGACGGCGAAGTCGAAGGCTGGTTCACCGACGACACGCCGAAGCGTTTCGAAGCCTATAACTGGCAAGTGATCCGCAATGTCGACGGTCACGACCCGGAAGAGATCAAGACCGCCATCGACACTGCACGCAAAAGCGCACAACCGACGCTGATCTGCTGCAAAACCACCATCGGTTTCGGTTCGCCGAACAAGCAAGGCAAGGAAGACTGCCACGGCGCCCCACTGGGCGACGCGGAAATCGCTCTGACCCGCGCTGCCCTGAAGTGGAACTACGGCCCGTTTGAAATCCCGGCTGACATCTATGCCGAGTGGGACGCCAAAGAAACCGGCGCTGCTGCCGAAGCCGAGTGGGACCAGCGTTTCGCGGCTTACTCTGCTGAATTCCCTGAGCTGGCCAACGAGTTGATCCGTCGTCTGAGCGGCGAACTGCCGGCTGACTTCTCCGAGAAAGCTGCGGCCTACATCGCTGAAGTGGCGGCCAAAGGCGAAACCATCGCCAGCCGTAAAGCCAGCCAGAACGCCTTGAATGCTTATGGTCCGCTGCTGCCGGAACTGCTGGGCGGCTCCGCTGACCTGGCCGGTTCCAACCTGACCCTGTGGAAAGGCTGCAAAGGCGTCAGCGCTGAAGACGCCAGCGGCAACTACATGTACTACGGTGTTCGCGAGTTCGGCATGAGCGCGATCATGAACGGCGTGACACTGCACGGCGGTCTGGTGCCTTACGGCGCGACCTTCCTGATGTTCATGGAATACGCCCGCAACGCAGTGCGCATGTCCGCGTTGATGAAGAAACGCGTGATCTACGTTTACACCCACGACTCCATCGGTCTGGGCGAAGACGGCCCGACTCACCAGCCGATCGAGCAGTTGTCCAGCTTGCGTTGCACGCCGAACCTCGACACCTGGCGTCCAGCCGATGCCGTTGAATCGGCCGTGGCCTGGAAATGCGCGCTGGAGCGCGACGACGGTCCGTCGGCGCTGATCTTCTCCCGTCAGAACCTGCAGCACCAAACCCGCAACGCGGTGCAGATCGAGTGCATCAACCGTGGTGGCTACGTGCTCAAGGACTGCGCAGGCGAGCCTGAACTGATCCTGATCGCCACCGGTTCCGAAGTCGGTCTGGCCGTTCAAGCCTTCGACAAACTGACCGAACAAGGCCGTAAGGTGCGCGTGGTTTCCATGCCATGCACCAGCGTCTTCGAAGCTCAGGATGCCGGCTACAAGCAAGCGGTTCTGCCGTTGCAGGTCAGCGCCCGTATCGCCATCGAAGCCGCTCATGTGGACTACTGGTACAAGTACGTGGGCCTGGAAGGTCGCGTCATTGGTATGACCACCTACGGCGAGTCGGCGCCTGCGTCTGCCTTGTTCGAAGAGTTCGGTTTCACCCTGGAAAACATCCTGGGTCAGGCTGAAGAGTTGCTGGAAGACTAAAAAACGCGAGCGCGGAGGCTTGATCAGCGGCTACAGGTATTGGGGTGGTTTGTGATGGCCTGCATCAGGCCATCCAGAAGGTGGCATACGGCGCTCAGCCGTTCTCCAACTCACCGGCAATCACCACCTTGTTGCGAGGTTTTTGCGGGTTCTCCGGGCGATCCAGCAGCAGCCGCACCGCGCTGCTGCCGGCCAGCGATGCATCGTGAGCGACACAAGCGATCGACACCCCCGAAGATATCGGCGAACGGCAGACGGTCGATGCCGCAGATGGTGATGCTTTCATGGGTTAGCGGCTGGTGTATCCGCCATCGATGGGCAGGCTCACGCCACTGATCATGCTGGCGGCGTCGCTCAGCAGAAAAGGAACGGCGTTGTTTGGTCATCTGACACCTCGATCTGGCGAGCATTCTCGCCTAAATGGGTGTCCGGTTTCATTAGACCACTACACATCAGGTAACCCTGACAATGGCCAATCTAAACTCCGCAGAAAGGTGAAGAGGACATCGATAGCGCCAGTCCCCTTTAATCATGTCTGCGCTAGGGGTTTAGGTGGTGCTTGAACAACGAGCAAAGTGACCATTCAAGCTCCATCACTGCTGCTTCCAGGGCCAACTGGTTGTGGTAGATCCGTTCCAACACATCTGATAGTGAATATTGGCCTGGCATGATTTCGACTCCTTTCGAGAAAACCCAAGCATAGCAGCGACAGTGCCCGTAACAGGCACCACAAGGTGGTCGCTTAAATTTTGCTACAGAGCGGGTAGGAAAGTCGTCGGATTACGTATGGCTGGGGCATGTGCGGACCAGTGGCATCAAATGGCAAACACGTATGAACGCGCTCAGAGACGCGGAAATTACTTAGCGCGGACAGCAATTTGGAGTTGCGAGCAAATAACACTGGTACAAAACTGGTACGAGAAAATTCACAATTGGCTACAGGTCTTTAAGATGGGAGCTTCAGTCGTTAGTCGGTCCAATCCATCATGGGTGCAACAGAAAACCTCCTGGATACCGAATCGGCTGGATAGGCTAGGTTTTCTGTGGGTTTCATCGGCATTTCGCGACTTCTCATTTGCTGCGGTTTACTACGGTTTTTGCTTAATATTGAGAGAGCCTTGCTGCAATGTAGCAACGCAAACCACTCGTGTAGCAAAATCCATGGAGTCAATCACCGTTCGCAAGCGCAAGGATGGCTCTGCAGCGTACACAGCACTGATCCGCATCATGCAAATGGGTGTGACAGTTTATCAGGAAAGCCAGACCTTCGATTGCAAGACCACAACCCAAGCCAGGCTCAAGCGGCGCGAAACCGAGCTGGTCGAACCTGGTGCAATTGCCAAGGCCAATCGCATGGGCGTGACGGTCAAGGAAATGATCGAGCGCTACCGGGTATTGGCTTGCTAACCGCTAATGCGTTAATCGCCTCGATCGGCGATGCGAGGGACTTTAACAAAGGACGGTAATTGGCTGCCTGGTTAGGCCTCGTGCCTAGGCAGCACTCCGGCGGTGGAAAGCCGACGTTGTTAGGAATGAACAAACGAGAAGGCGCGTACCTACGAACCTTGATGATTCATGGCTCCCGCTCCCCCCACAAAAGCGAGTACCAACCGGATTGCCGGCGTCTTTCACGCCTGCATGGACGAGTCGTCGAGGTTTCATCGACGTAGATCACACCACTGATTGCACAGGCAATTACTTAGTGGGGGAAAGACAGGAAAGGCCGTGGTCGGCACCGTTCGCGCCGGACCAGGCAGTTGGAATGCGTGTAATCGATTGAGGCGTTGACCAGCAGGGGGGGGCGTCCATGAACGCCGGAACGCTGGTCGCGCGATTGCCTGATGCATCGAAACCCCTCGGCGTCCCGTTTCCGGGGGCCGAGGGCGCTAATGCCGGTAACGCTAGTCAGATTTTACCGAAATTGACACAGCAGTAGCCCATGTCGTCCTTCTCCTGCACCTGCCGGAAATCATACGGCACCCATTCGCAGCGCGTAATCAGGCCTGGGCTATTCAATCCTTTGAGAAATGGCAGCAGTCTGCCGTTACTCAAGTCGCCACCGTAACCGGTCTCAGACACATAGAGCACATGGATCGGTTTCTTGTCGCGCAAAAAGGCAAAATATGTCATGTGGTCCACTACGACATTTTCTGCCGACTCCGCAGGAATACCACATGACACCCCCAGCTTACTGATTGAATCCAAGTGAAGCTGAGACCCCAGCACCGGAATCGAAAGCGGCTGCCCGGGCAAACTCGATTGCGCGAAGGAGGAGTTGCGTGTGATACCAGGGGTCACGAGGGTTAACAGTGTCACCATCGACGCCATGGAAAGCAGCATTAACAGTGAATAGGCTAATAGTGTGGGTGTGTTACTCCGCTTCACTGCGCGCCGGGAGTGCATCAACAGGGCTGCGATGATGATCGACACAGGCATGAATTGATTAGCCGCATAAAAATTCTGGATGTTGTAAAAAAACGCATTGATTAAATCTGCGCCGACCAACAACAGCGCCAGCACGACAGACGCAGACACTTGGCGGCGAACCAATTGCAACAGAAATACCGCGATACTTACAATGTGGATTCCGATAATAAACGTGTACAGAGAGTAATAAATGGCAAGATTGATGTACGGCAACGCTTCAAAGCTACCGACCATAGGAGGCAGCCAGCCCGATTGAAAAGTTTCATTAAAGGTCAGATGTATCAACAACCGGTCAGGAAAGCTTATTAAGTTGTTGTATGCGGCGCTGACAAACTCAGCCGGTGCAGAGAACAGCATACCCGGTAACAATGTGTTGAACGCCAGCATTTTTTGAATGTTCGGCGCATCCTGACAGCCCGCCAGCGCGCTGAAATAGTGAAAGTTCTGAATGCACAGAACCACGACGAACAGCCACAAGCCATAGCGAATCGCTTTGTGGTACGTTGCCGTCGCGAACCACACGGCCGCTAGCGCGAATGGCGCATAGAACATGCTCTTGGGGTGAGCATAGAAAAATAATGTCAGCAACAATGCCAACCCAACAGTCATCGCCACCTGCGCGCGCGCAGGCTTCTGCTCCTTGAAGAAGAGTGCCAACAAACAAAGCACCAGGATCGGCAGCATCAGAAGTTGTTCAGGACGCGACAAGGCCCACAGATAGGGTAG
This sequence comes from Pseudomonas sp. GL-RE-26, assembly GCF_019956275.1. NCBI lineage: Bacteria > Pseudomonadati > Pseudomonadota > Gammaproteobacteria > Pseudomonadales > Pseudomonadaceae > Pseudomonas > Pseudomonas sp. GL-RE-26. Next base: position 89,057 of record NZ_JAHBDI010000006.1, on the reverse strand, counting down.
GACACCCAGTGAAGCCACCGCCACCAATCCAGCGAAACGCTGAAGAGCCCCTCCAACATCACGCGCCTGCGCCAAGCACCAATACGCGAGCAAGGCAAACCAGATCAGCGATAAAGAAATCCCGCTCACTCTCAAGCCAAAAGGACCCAGGTGGGCATAGATCGCCGACAGTAATATACCGGCCGGATAAAATACCCATGAAACTGTCCGCCCTGCAGTTGTTGTGCATTGTGGATAAAGGGTGACCGCATTTCCGTCCTCCAGAAATAGCCGCGCAACCCTGAATTTTGTCATGACTTCATCGGAGTAAACCGGAAGAAATACCCCGCTCAGTAATACAGCAAAGAACAATGCCAGAACAATTATTGGAATTTTATTTGTTAAAACATCTCTCATTCTTCAATACCCAGTCGATTTAAAAATCGATTATTCTATCTTCGTCAGTAAAGGCTTATTAATCGGCGCCAATGATAGCCCAATCCCAGCATTGAACCTGCATTGTATCCATCGAACCTGAAAGCTCTCTGGAAACTCCGGGTAAGCCCTCAGGTGTGCTGAAATGCGCTCTGACTACCTGAAGCGAGCCTATAAAATCACTTCGTTACGCCAGTTCGCCCGGTAATCCTCCATTTTTAGTACTCGCCAAAAGTAGAGGTCAGGCCACTAGTGTGCTGAGCGGTTAGTTCATTTATCTACTGGTAAGGATATACCGTGCGTCCAATGTCATGGGTGCAGCTACGCAGTGTGCAGATCAGCAATTGCACGCTGCGTGTTCCTCTTCAGGATACGGCGCGCTGTAGCGAGTCGACGATACCTGCCTGTTGTTCCGTTGTCAGCCCCATCCACAGTGGCAAGCGAATCAAGCACTCCGACAGGGTGTCTGTATTTGTCATCGCGCCATGTTGTCGGCCGTAGCGCAGTCCTGCCGGTGAGGAATGCAGCGGTACGTAATGGAACACCGGGTGGATATTGTCGTGTTTAAGTTTATCTAGCGTGCGTTGGCGATCGATGCCGGGAGCAAGCAAGACATAGTACATGTGTGCATTGTGTGTGCAATCTGCCGGAATGATCGGGCGGCGTACTGCGCCTGTCGATTCAAGCCCTTCGAGCGCTTGGTGATAGTGGTTCCAGCTGTCCAGGCGATTTTGTGTAATCGACTGTGCCTCTTCCAGCTGGGCCCAAAGAAAAGCGGCGGTCAATTCACCTGGCAGGTAGGAAGAACCGACTTCCTGCCAAGTGTACTTGTCCACTTCACCTCTGAAGAAACGGCTGCGGTCCGTACCTTTCTCCCGAATAACCTCGGCGCGTAATGACAGTGTCGGGTCGTTAACCAATAGCGCACCCCCTTCGCCGGATATCACGTTCTTGGTTTCATGGAAGCTATATGCGCCCAGATCACCAATACTGCCCAAGGCTCTTCCTTTATAGGAGGCCATGACCCCCTGCGCAGCATCCTCAACCACGCGGAGACCGTGCCGGCGGGCGATCTCCATAATCGTGTCCATTTCGCATGCGACGCCAGCGTAGTGAACCGGAACGATTGCCTTGGTGCGAGGTGTAATCGCAGCCTCAATCAAGCGTTCGTCCAGATTCAGTGTGTCTTTTCTGATATCGACAAACACCGGTACTCCACCGCGCAATACAAAAGCGTTGGCAGTGGAGACGAAGGTGTAAGAGGGCATGATGATCTCATCCCCAGGTTCAATATTCAGCAATAGGGCTGACATTTCCAGAGCAGCAGTACAAGAGTGCGTCAACAGTGCCTTTTCGCTGGCGGTGTACTGTTCAAGCCACTGATGGCAACGTCGAGTGAAGGGGCCGTCACCAGCAAGCTTATTAACGAACTTTGCTTCTGCAATATAGTAAAGTTCCTTTCCCGTCATGAAAGGGCGATTGAAGGGGATTTTAACGTCGCTCACTGTAGGTCTCCAGATTATTGTTTTTTGGCTAACAGCAAGAGTGAGCCGCCGAGAGGAAAGGTGATACCTACCTTCAAAAGGTCAAACTCTATCTTCATAACGAATTCAAGGAGCCGATTGGTCCGGTCAGAAATATCGAACTCGCTGTTTACTTGCGCATTTTTTTGACCGGGGCGCTGTCGTGCCAGCCACATCAAGGAGACGAGCAGGGTGACAAAGGATGTGACGTATTGAACCTCAAGGCCGGCGCGGCCAACCTTGTCGACAAGCTCGCGTCGAGTGTAGCGGCGCACATGACAGGCGCGTTCATCCGCCGCGGACCACAGCCACCGGTGCTGGGGAACGGTCAGCAATAGATGACCATCCTTATGCAGTGCACGGGAAAGGTTCGCCAGTACCTGTTCATCTTCATTGATATGTTCGATGACATCAAAAGCGCCAATTACATCAAATCGCTCTGCATCGTTCATGGCGCGCGCGTCCAGCTTTTCAAAGCTTGCGCCGGGCACGCGTCGACGTGCGTGCATCTGGCCTTCTTCGAAAAACTCGGTGCCGGAGAGTGTCGTTTCGGGAAATTCCTGGTGAGTCCCTTCCAGCACAAAGCCGGTACCACAACCAATCTCCAGGAAATTCCGGATTTTGCCGATGCGAGATTTCAGCACCCAAATGATCACGCGGTTACGGGCGCGAAACCACCAGTGGCGTGCCTCTGCCAGGGCAAGCACCTCAAAGGCGGACTTGGGGAGCGGGGTGCGATCTGGGGGCATCAATCTGGCTCTCTGTTTTAGTTTCTGTCCTTCTGGCGATTTTCCCGAATAGTATCCCACAAGTAAATAAAGCCACCGCAAGTGGCAGGGATCAGGGCCATTAGAATGTAGTTTGCCAGGGAGGCGCCTACAGCTATATTGGCTGGTACGTCTAGTAGACCATAAAAATAAACAAAAAAACCTTCGCGTACCCCAAGTCCGCCCACTGTTATTGGAACCATGGTCAGGATGGCGATGACTGGATAGAGAGCAAAGTGCTGAATGAAGGGGATGTCATAGCCATAGGCACGAAATACCAAATACACTACCGATATCAGGGATATTTGATAGCAGCAGATAAAAAGCAGGGATGACGTGAGCGCCTGCCGGTAGGGGAAGTTTATCGTGCTGGCATGAAGCTTTTGAATATACATCAGCAATAGAGCAAGTAACGAGTTTTTGACGGTGCGGTGGCTATAAAGTGCATGGATTTTTTTGCTGGTCAATATAATTTGGGTCACTACGGCTATGCTGCTAACGGCACCGACGGTCATGATGAGCAGCGTGTAGTTGTCTGATGCAGGTAAGAAGGGCAAGGCAAAAAGGGTAAAGGTACATAACACCAATAGTCCAATCATGCGCTCAATAATTACCGTACTGCCTGCGGTACCCCGCTTTTTCGGGTGGCGTCGTTCGATGTGAAGCATACGAAAGGCATCCGCACCCTGTGTTGAGGGTAAAATCAAACCTTGAAATTGAGAGATCAGATTTATTTTCCAGAGGTTTGTTAACGCTTCGTCAATCGAATTGAGCCGCAGGAACACTTGCCAGCGGTTGGCAGAAAAAAAAGAACTCAAAGTGATTGGGATAATAGCAGCCAGCGCAAGGTAGTGCCATGCTGTAATGTCGCTGATTAATGCCGTTAGTTTAAGGTCAAATGTGTGTATGAGAAATGCACAGATAAAAAACGCGATCAACAATTTCAAAAACGTTAAAGGCATGCAGGGTGCTCAACGTAGGAGGGTGAGGCTAACGCTTTGTAGATAATAGGTTGGCGAACCCTGTCACGGTCGAGAACGGCATGAGGGAGAGTGAACATATTGTCTGCCTCCCCTACATGACAAGGGATGTCGGTTATTGCAGTTTTGATTTTATGTAAGCGGCCAGGTCATTGATGGTTTTAAGGTCTTCAATATCCTCGTCAGGTATCTCGATGACGTAGTGATCCTGGATAGACAGAATGATATTGAACATGCCGAGAGAGTCAACACCCTGGTCGCTCAGGCTAATATTGTCGCGTAGCGTTGAGGCATCTGCTACAACATCAGCCTGGGAAATGATGTTGATAAGTTGTTCTTTTGTCTGGGGCATGGTTAGTAATTCATCGTATAGGTGTTGAAGTTACCCCGGCCGGTACGTTTGTACTGCGGGAGGGAAGCTTGGTGGCATTGCTGGCAGTTGACGAGGTTGTCTGCAGGCTACTGAGCTGAGCGGTGGTCATGTTGCCACACTCCATGCAACAGAGGGGGGCTGCTCTGTTGCCTGCTTCAAAAAGATGTAGCACATTAGCAGCTGTCGAGAGAGGCGTGTAGTGTTGATCGTCGAGCCATAAACCTCGCTGAACCGGCACCTCGCCTTACTGCAAGGTTCGTGTGCAGCGGTAGGCTACTCGACTTTGAGGGCGCTGAAGTAGAGCATGCCGATATGTTCTGCATTGAGCTCAATGCGACTACGGGTCAATCGAGTGCCCAGCGTCTGCTCAAGTGTCAGCCCTACCCCGCTCAAGTCAGAACACGGCGGCCACTTCGGGCTTTCCCAGCGACAGAAAACCCACTGGCTGCCACTGGGTATGCTCAATTCCTTGAGATGCAGTGCCTTGTTCATGGATACCAGCACTTCGATCGGAGAGAAGTCATCTGGCATGGTCGTCAGGCTCACTGACCGATGGGCGGGTGTGAAAACACATTGTTTTTCAACCAGCGACTCGTTGTAAGCACGTCGTGTATCGGCGCAACCTTCGCCTTGAATCAATTTGCCTTCATGATCAATACCGTCGAGTTGAAAGGTGAAGGTAGCGACAGCCTCACCCGGCAATGATCGAGGGGTTGCTCTCGGCCACCAGTGACAGGTGAGTAGATGTCTGGTCATTCTACTGATTCTGAAGTCCAGCTTTTCGATCCTTGCGTGCGGCGCGTGGCGAGTGATGGCCTGCATCGTGGCATTGAGCATGTCGGACCCGTGTATGTAGGTTCGTTCGCCCTTGAATCCCAGTGATAGCTCGATGAAGTGCGTCACTTTTGTTTCCTGAGGTGAGCTGTCATGTTAGCCCTGTGATTGATTGCGAAGTTTCCAGAAACGACGCTGTTTGGCGCGATGTCGCCGATGACAACCGAGCCCATTTTTATTTGTACTGCGTCGCCAATCACAAGGCCCTGTGCGATGGAGCAAGAGGCACCGACCCATGCTCCGGCCCCCAGGCGTGTGCGTCCTGCAACAACGGTGTTGCCAGAAATTACCGAGTTCTTGCCAATCACGGCGCCATGACCAACATTGGTCATGATGCCGATCTGGCAATTTTCTCTGATGGTTGTCGGCTGCTGGAACAAGGACCTGGCGATTACAGCGCCGGCAAGTATCTGGCAACCCGATTCAATGCGTACACCGCCCTGATGTTTGATCACCATCAGCGTGCCGTTGTCGTTGCGTAGCGTGATCAAGCCCTCGGCGCCTACCACTGCATTTGAACCGATGTAGACATTGTCCCCGATCTCGACAGGGCCTTCGATCACCACATTTGCTGAAATTTCGACATTGTTACCCAGTGTGGCCCGTGGCGAGATAACCGCGCTGGGGTGCAGCGTGCAATTTTCGCCGATGGTCGGTGTTTGCGCCGTTGCGTACTTTGCATCTTCACCCAACCGGTTGTAGAGGTGGAAAAAAGAGGTGCGTGGGTCGGCACAGAATACAATTGATTTTTCAGACGCTAATTCTTCATTTTTTAAACTTTCGGGGCACAGGACACACGCGACGTTGGGTGAGGCCAGGGCTTTTTGCAAATAGTGCAAGTTCTGACAGTAGACCAGTGCGCCTGGTGTTTGCGCATCGATTTCGTCGAGGTGTGCAAAGACCCCATCGTTCAAAATGTGTTCAGCAGGGAAATAATCCACGACGCGGTAAGCGGATGTCATCATTACTCCACATGCTCTTCAATAATGGGGAATTGACTAAGGTGGGTTGCATTTTCGACCAGTCGTCCGAGGTACTCGCCTTGCACACCCAGGGCCAGAAGGATGTTACCGGCGAGGAATGACAGCAGGATCGCCAGCGACGCCCAGCCTGGCACTACATGATCGGTCAGGAGGGTGCGCAGCAGAACATACATAGCGAAAAAAATGCTCGACGCGCTGACCAGAAAGCCCCAGATCGACACGTAGCGAAGTGGCAACAGGGAGTAATTGACGATAAGGAACGAAAGCGTTTTGAACATCTTGCCAAGGGTGTAAGTGCTCGGGCCGCCATCGGCGCGTGGCGCGTGGCGAATACTCACGTTCGCCATCATGCTGACGGGCACCGAATTAAAAAGCATCGCGGCGATATGTGGGTGTGAACCCTGATATCTGACGAGCTGTCTTGCCACCTGTTGACTCATGGCCCTGTAGCTCGAGAGGCTGAAACCGGTCGGTTTGCCCATGACCTTGCTAACCAGTTTCTGGTTGATGCGCGAAGCCATGTTGCGCCAGGCGCTGTGTTGTTTTTCAGCCATTGGGATCTTACCGATGACGACATGCTTGCCAGCTTGAAGTTGATCAATAAACAGTGGGAGGTCTTCGGGGAAGCACTGCAGGTCATCGTCGATTGTCACGACATAGCGTTTGCCGGCATAGCCGATGCCGCACAGCGTAGCGTGTTGTTGTCCCTTGTTCTTCGCGAAGCGAACGACTTTGACTCTGCGGTCTTGTTCGTGAAGTGCCAGAGCGGCAAGCCACGTCTGGTCCGGGCTCGCGTCATCGACAAGAATAATCTCCCAGTCGTCGCAAATCTGATCAAGAGTTGCGCGCGCACGCTCGTAAAATTGCGGGAGCGTACTTGCGCTTTTATAAACGGGTACCACCAAGCTTACTGAGACGGTTTTATTAATCACCTTGAGCCTCATCCTGATCATTCGGTTGTGCGATGACGCATGCTGCTAACGGGTCCTGCCTGGATTTTGCAGGCTCGTAGAGTTGTTGTTTGCTACTTGGCATCGCGCGCAGAGGGGGGGAGGGTATGCTATATGCCATCCGATTGGTAATCCTCAGGGAGCCGGTCACCGAACACATGAACAACATTACTGCTCATGCAAGGTGGACCATCAGGCTCTACCAGCAGCCAGGCGTCGGACAACTGTGGACAGGGCACCGAACGAAGCATGTTGATTGGTCGGTTGAAGCCGCGGATTTTAAGCTATGGGGGGAAAGGTGTCACGGTGCTGGAAACTTTGCCTCTCGTTTTCAATCTGTTCGGGGGTGTAGTGGTCTGATTACCCCCCCTGAAAAAATTTAAGCAGGCGTTTTTTCATGTCTGGTCTGGCGCTGTCGATTCAGCAACTGGCGGTGGTGGAAGAGTTGTTGGTGAATCGAGCATTGGACAATGTCGATCCACAAGGCAGTGGGTGTGAGAGATCGCCAGGTGCGCACGGTTTCTGAACCAACGCTGTCACCCCCTAAAGTTTCATGTTGTCAGGCACAACCGAGGAATAGGATGTCCGCCAAAGGTCATGTCCCCCCGCGCCTCAACCCACAGGAATCAAAAAATGATCGCAAACCTCGTCAAAGTCTCGCTGATGGCCGGTGCTTTGTTGTTGAGCGCCTGTTCGGGTGTGAACACCCACAGCGATTATTCGGTCGACTCCGTGCAACCTGCCGACTTCGGCCCGGGGCCTACCAGCAACCCCGACAAAATGAATTTCCACGGCAGCGCGCTCGGCAATAGCTTTGGCGAATACGGTTCAGGTTTGCTGCACGACGACTGATACGCGCTCCGCAATGAAGAAGGGCGCTCCTTTGGGGGCGCCCTTTTTTGTGCGAAAAAACGATCCGTTACTTGGCGTCAGGCACCGCCAGCCACTGGCGCAGAATCTTCTGGTAGTTGCCTGTCGCCTTGGCCAGGTGCAGCCATTGATCGACGTACAGCTTCCAGGTGATGTCGTCGCGGGGCAGCAGGTAGGCTTTTTCGCCGTATTGCATGTAGTGCGTGGGGTTGACCGCGCACAGGCCCGGTTTGAGCTTCTGCTGGTACAGCGCCTCCGATGCGTCGGTGATCATCACGTCGGCTTTTTTATCCAGCAGTTCCTGAAAGATGCTCACGTTGTCGTGCAGTTGCAATTGGGCCTTGGGCAGGTAGGCGTGGACGAACGCTTCGTTGGTGCCGCCAGCGGGTTCGACCAGGCGAACCGAGGGTTGGTTGATCTGTTCGACGGTCTGGTACCGCGCCTGTTCTTCGCAGCGCACCAGGGGGATTTTGCCGTCGACGTCGAGGATACTGCTGAAGAAGGCTTTTTTCTGCCGTTCCAGGGTGACCGAGATGCCGCCCATGGCGATGTCGCACTTGCCGGCGAGCATGTCGGGCATCAGGGTTTTCCAGGTGGTGGGCACCCACTCGACCTTGACGCCAAGGCTGTCGGCCAGGGCGCGGGCCATGGCGATGTCGATGCCGGAATATTCGCCGTCCTCGGCTTTGAGGGTGTAGGGCTTGTAGTCGCCGGTGGTGCAGACGCGCAGTTGTCCCTGTTGCATGACGCTGTCCAGATGCGAAGGTTCTGCCTGGGCCCCAAGGGAGAGTGCGAGCAAGCCGCCGAGCATCATTGCTCTTTTGATTTTCGTCATTGTTGTCGGGCTTTTGTGCTGGAGTGGTTTTGAAGCAGAGAGTGTAGTGAAACTTTCACTGGTGTGAAAAATCAACGCCCCTTGAAGATTGCTCATTCCACTTCCGGGCTCAACGTCCCCAACCACGCCACCAACCCCACAATCAATACCGCCGCGGCCATTTCCACCACCACACTACGCCGAAGTGCATGGGCCGCCACGCGATATTGGCCCTCCCGCAACGACCGCTCCAGCAAGGGGCCAAGATGAAAGCGGTTCAACGCCGCCAACACCAGCATCCCGGCAAACAGCAGCACTTTGATCGCCAGCAGAATTCCGTAGTGGCTGAGTAAAACCTCATCGAGTTTGGGCCCGACGATGAACAGGTAGTTCACCACGCCGGTCACGGTGATGATCACAACGACCAGCGCACCGACAAGCTCAAATCGCATGACTGCGCGAGCCAGCAACCGTATCTGTGCTTCGGTTTGCAGGGCCCTGGGTTGCGCCATCAAGGCAAACGCCAGCAACGCGCCGAGCCAGGCGCCGGCCGCCAACAGGTGCAGGATGTCCGCAGTAAAGTGCCAGAAACGGCGACTGCCTTCGTCCATGGCGCCATGCCCGCTCCAGGCCAAACTGGCGAGGGTGATGCCGCCTGCAACGGAGGCGATCACCAGGCTGATACCGGGTGCGCGTGGGTTGAGCATCAACGCCAATCCCGCGACCGCAAATGCAATCATCCGCACGGCCCAGGCCAACCCGACATCTGTCTCGAACAGCATCATTTCGAGGTGAGGGCGCAACTCGGTAACGTCTGATTCGCCGCTCATGGCGCGGACCATCAGCACCATGCCGGCGACGGACAGCAGGGCGCCGAGTCCGGCTGTTGCCGTCAACAATCGGCGAAAGGGCAGCACCGTCCCGGATAACCGTTCCTGTCCCTTGAAGCTGTAGAGCCCGAACAGCGCCACGCCAAACAACAGCATCAAATCCACATACAACACAAACCGCAGCACGACGTTGGCCGAGTCGCTCATCGATCATTTCACTTTGAAGGTGACGTTACCGGTAATCGGGTGGGTGTCCGAGGACACCGCGCGCCATTCGACCTTGTAGGTGCCGGCAGTCAGGGGTGTTGTCGGGGTGATGAACATGCTCTTCGGGTCACTGCCGCCGCTGACTTTGGCCTTGACCGGCATCGGGGCGTGGGCCATGCCGGCCATTTCGGTCATCAGCAGTTTGGCGCCGGAAAACTGGGTGACGAGGTTTTCGGAAAAGTGCAGTTCGATCTTGTCGGGTGGCGCACCTTCTGTGCCTTCCGTTGGGGTGGAGGCGAGCAGTTTGGGGTGTGCTGGAGCGAGGGTGCTAACAAGCAGGCCGCTGAGCAACGCGATTGCGACGGCGGTGGGTTTGATGATGCGCATGCAAGGTCCTTTACCGCTCGAGGCGGTTGTTGTTGGTTTTGGGTGAGTCTGTTCAGAACCACATCCGAATACCGAGCACGAGGCGGGTTTCGCTGCGGTCCTCGCCTTCGTCGTTGGCATAGTCGGCGGTGTTGCCGTAGGTGCGGTTCCAGGTCACGCCGAGGTAGGGCGCGAATTCCCGGCGGATTTCATAGCGCAGGCGCAAACCCGCCTCGGTGTTGGACAGCCCTGCGCCGATGCCCCGTTGCGGATCGTTTTTGCCGTAGGCATTGAGTTCGACGGTCGGCTGCAGGATCAGCCGATTGGTCAGCAGGATGTCGTAGTCGCCCTCCAGCCGCACGGCGCTCTGGCCGCCTTCGCCGATGAAGGCCGTGGCTTCGGCTTCGAAGTTGTACAGCGCCATGCCCTGCACGCCGAACGCGGCCCAGGTTTGCGGGGCGCCGGGTTTGAAGTCCTGGCGCACGCCGCTGACGACGTCCCACCACGGGGAAATGGCGTGGCCCCACAGGGCCTGGATTTCCGCGTCCTCGGTCACGCCGTTGGTGCGCTCGCCTTCGGAGCGCAGCCACAGGCGATCGATGTCGCCGCCGACCCAGCCGGACAAATCCCAGGCCAGGGTGCTGCCGTCATCGGCGTCCTGCCATTCCAGTTTGTCGGCGAGGAAGAATGAATTGAGCGTGCTGTCATGTACGTGGTGACCGGCGGGATCGGCATACACCGCCGCGCGATCGGCATCGGTCAGCACCGGGATCGGCGTGCGGCTTTCGCTAGGCGCGGCGGGCTGCATCTGGCCGTCGTCCATGCCTTGCATCTGACCTTCGACCATGCCTTGCATTTGGCCGTGGTCCATCTGGCTGTGATCCATGCCTTGCATGTCATCGCTGGCGGCCATCGCCGTCGAGGTCGCGAGTGCGAAAAAAAACGGGGTGAATCGAATCATGGGGTGCGCCTCATTCTTCCACGCGAACTTCACGGAACATGCCCATTTCCATGTGGTACAGGAGATGGCAGTGATAGGCCCAACGGCCGAGCGCATCGGCCGTGACCCGATAGCTGCGCCGGGAGCCGGGTGGCATGTCGATGGTGTGTTTGCGCACCATGAACTGGCCGTTCTCGTCTTCGAGGTCGCTCCACATTCCGTGCAGGTGGATGGGGTGCATCATCATCGTGTCGTTGACCAGGACGATTCGCAGCCGCTCGCCGTACTTGAGGCGCAGGGGCTCGGCATCAGAGAACTTCACGCCGTTGAACGACCAGGCGAATTTTTCCATGTGACCGGTCAGGTGCAACTCGATGGTGCGGCCAGGCTCGCGGCCGTCCGGGTCTTCGAAGGTGCTGCGCAGGTCGGAATAGGTGAGCACGCGACGACCGTTGTTGCGCAGGCCCATGCCGGGGTCGTCGAGTTTCGGTGAGGTGGACATGGCTTGCATGTCCACCAGCGGGTTGTCGGTTTCCGAGGCCGGGTGGGACTGCATACCGGGCATGTCGCCCATGGCCATGTTGCTGTGATCCATGCCCGCCATGCTGCCGTGGTCCATGCCGCCCATGCCCATGTCATCCATGGTCACCAAGGGGCGCGGGTCCAGTGGCGGCAGCGGCGCAACCTGTCCCGCTTTCACCGCCAGGGTGCCCCGTGCGTATCCGGTGCGATCCATCGCCTGGGCGAACAGGGTGTAGGCCGCTTCGGTCGGCTCGACGATAACGTCGAAGGTTTCGGCCACGGCGATGCGAAACTCGTCGACGCTCACCGGTTTGACGTGCAGGCCATCGGCGGCGACCACGGTCATTTTCAGGCCGGGGATGCGCACGTCGAAGTAGGTCATGGCCGAGCCGTTGATGAAGCGCAGCCGCAGCTTTTCCCCCGGGCGGAACACTCCGGTCCAGTTCGAATCCGGCGCCTGGCCGTTCAACAGGTAGGTGTAAGTGGCGCCGCCGACGTCCGCCAGGTCGGTGGGGTTCATCTTCATCTCGGCCCACATCTTTCGATCGGCGACGGTCGGCCCCCAGCCTTTTTCGCTGACGTCGTGGATGAAGTCGCCCACGGTGCGTTTGTTGAAGTTGTAGTAATCGGACTGTTTTTTCAGGGTCTTCATCAGGCCGACCGGGTCTTCGTCGGTCCAGTCGCTGAGCATCACCACGTAGTCGCGGTCGTACTGGAAGGGTTCCGGGTCTTTGGCGTCGATCACCAGCGGGCCGTAGACGCCAGATTGCTCCTGAAACCCCGAATGGCTGTGATACCAGTAGGTACCGTTCTGGCGCACGGTGAACTGGTAGACGTACATGCCGCCGGGCTCGATGCCCTTGAAGCTCAGCCCCGGCACGCCGTCCATGTTGGCCGGCAGCAAGATGCCGTGCCAGTGAATGGAGGTGCTGTCCTTGAGTCTGTTGCGCACCCGCAGCGTCACCGTATCGCCTTCACGCCAGCGCAGCATTGGGCCGGGGATGCCACCGTTGATGGTCATCGCGGTGCGCGGGCTGCCGCTGTAGTTGACCGGGGATTCGCCGATGAACAGCTCGAAATCATTACCGGCCAACACCTGGGGTTCGCCGGGGCTGCTGATCGCCCAGACCGGCGTGCGCCATAACCCGAGGCCGCCGCAGAGCCCGCCGATGGCCAGGCCTTTGACGAAGGTGCGTCTTGAAGTGTGGGAGTGCATGCCGTGTGTTCCGCCCGTCAGCCTGTTGAACTTGTCGACGAGGCTAGCGGGCGGTGCCTTTCAGCAGGCTGAGGCGGGGATTACAGTTTTGACAGGTTGGGCGTCGCTTTCTGGCTTGAAGTGGACTTTTCCCTTGAGGCCACGGTGTCGCCGCCGCAGTTGATGTAGGAAGACGACTTCAGCCAGCGTTGGTCCGGGTAGTAGGAAAACAACAACTGCCCGTCCTTCATCGAATCGATCAGCCGATGGGCAATTGCAGGCCTGACGGCCGGGCATCCCAGGCTGCGGCCGATGCGGCCATTGGCGCGGGCCAGCACCGGGCTGACATAGGGCGCGCCGTGAATGACGATGGCCCGGTCAAAGGCGTTATCGTTGAAGCCGGGCTCCAGGCCTTCCATGCGTAACGAGTAACCGTTCTGGCCGAGGTAGCTTTGCTGGGTGCGGAACAGGCCGAGGCTGGTGGCGTGGCTTTCGTTGCGGTTGGAGAACAGCGTGGCCATGTTTTCACCGCTGTTGCGGCCATGGGCGACCAGTTCGTGAAACAGCAACTTGCGCCGCTTAAGATCGAAGACCCACAGGCGTTGTTCGGTCGAGGGCAGGGAGTAGTCGATCACCGCCAGTCTTTGGGCGGGGGCAACACCTTGGGCACGGCTGCATTGGGTGGCGCGAACGGCCAGGGCAATCACTTTGGCGTCGGCGCCGGGTGCTGCTTTGACCAGCGCGTTTTCAAGCGAATCGGCGTAGGCTGACGTTACTGAAAGGCACGTCAGTAAAATGGCAAATAAAAGGCCAAAGCGGTTTAGCGCCATAGTCGGGTCTCATCATGATAATTTCGAGTCTAGCAGCGAGTGGAAAGCTAGCCGTTTGAAACGGAGGATTAAGGATTATCCATGGTGCAATTAACAAGGTCATTCGTCATAAGCCGCATGTTTTTTATGGGCTTTCTGATCAGCGGTGCGGCGTTTGGGCAAACTTCGCCGATTGAGCCGGTATCTGCGGCAAGCAGCGCAAATGATGCCGCGGCGCCCGACGACGCAGTCGGCCAAGCGATTCAGGCGACGCTAGAACCGCTGCGGTCGGCTTTTCCGCCGCTGCTCACCTCCAGGCGTCATCAGCGTGTCGATGTCAGCCGGGTGGTGCTGGATTTCTATATGCATCGCAACTATCGCGCCGCGTGGACGGACGATCGTGACGTGGCGCAATTGCTCAAGAGCCTCGAAGACACCCGTATCGACGGCCTGAATCCGGCGGATTTCCGTATCTCCGAACTGGCCCAGGCCCATGAATCGCTGGTGGCCGCCATGCCTTCCACGGCGCAACGGGCGATGTTCGACATGGCGGCCACCCGCACCTTCATCACCGCGCTGCTGCAACTGCGGCGGGGCAAGGTCGATCCGGCGCGCTTGGACATTCACTGGAATTTCGATCCGGCTGGCGGTGATGCCCGGGAGGACATGAACAACCTGTTTGCCGCCCTCGATGCCCATGACGTGGCGCGTGCATTCGCCGATGCGCCGCCTCAGGAAATGATTTACCGCAATTTGCGTGAAGGCCTGGCCCGGTTGCGCCAGGTCCGGGACGCGGGTGGCTGGCCGAAAGTCATCGAAGGTCAATCGCTCAAGCCCGGCATGGACGGGGTGGCGGTCACACAATTGCGTGCGCGTCTGGTGGTGGGCGGTTACCTGGACCCGCACCTGTCGAAAAAGGCCGGTTACGACGACAAGGTCATTGCCGCGGTGAAGAGGTATCAGACCGAGCAATACCTGGGGGCCGATGGCGTGGCGGGGGCGGCGACGCTGGCGGCACTGAACGTGCCGGTCGAGGCGCGGATCGATCAGGTGCGGGTCAACATGGAGCGCGCCCGGTGGCTGTTGTACAAGCTTCAGGGAACCTTCGTGATCGTCGATATCGCCGGCTACAAGGTGGCGATGTACCGCGACGGTCTGCCGATCTGGCATTCACGGGTGCAGGTCGGTAAACCGGTGCGCAGTACGCCAGTGTTCCAGGCCGAAATCACCTACATCACGTTCAACCCGACCTGGACCGTGCCGCCGACCATCCTCAAGCAGGACGTGATTCCGAAAGTCCAGAACGATCCGGGTTATCTGGCGGCCAACCGGATTCGCGTGCTTGACCGCGAAGGCAATGTGCTCGATCCGTCGGACGTTGACTGGAGCAATCCGCGGGGCATTCACCTGCGTCAGGATGCCGGCCCCGACAGTTCGCTGGGGCAGGTGGTGATCCGTTTCCCCAACGACTATGCGATTTACCTGCATGACACGCCGCACCGCGAGTTGTTTGCCAAAACGGTCCGGGCCACCAGTTCAGGCTGCATCCGCGTGGAAAACCCGCTGCAACTGGTCGAACTGTTGTTCAACGACCCAGTGCGCTGGAACAGCGCCGGCATTCAGAAGCAGTTGGCCAATGGCCGGACCGAGAACATCCTGCTGCCGGTGAAAGTGCCGGTGCTGTTGGCCTATTGGACCGTGGACCTGAGCAATGACGGACGGGTGACGTTTAAGCCCGACATTTATGATTACGATGCCAGGGTGCTGCAGGGCTTGAGTCAGCCTGCGAAGTTGCCAGCCCTGGACTTGCGTCGCGTAGAGATACCGCTGGTGGTGACGGGGCAGAACCAACAGCAATGACCAAACCCGGACACTGTAGGAGTGAGCCTGCTCGCGATGAGGGAGGCACATTCAGAAGTGATGTGACCGACAGTCCGCTATCGCGAGCAGGCTCGCTCCTACAGGATTTGTGGCACTCGATAGACTGGCATTCAGCTAATCCCCTAAAGCGCCAACCCTTGTTGCACCACGACAAGCAGATCGGTTTCCGTCAGCGCCACCGCATCCAGCTGCGCGGTGGCCTGCTCGATCGTTTGTAGCCACCAGTGTGTTTCACCGTGTTCGTCCACGGTGCGCAACAGGGCGAGTTCGTTGCCTGTCGTGTGGATCTCGACCCGCCCCTCGCCATCGGCGGTGAAGCGTGCAACCGGGTCAAAGGTAATGCTGTGTTCGTTGCCGGTGATCACCAACTGGTCGATGGCGTAGTCGTAAGCGTCGCCATCGGGGTGACTCTCGAACACGTGGGTGGGGTTGCGCCGCAGGACCAGGCCCGCTTCGGTCAAGGGCAGCAGCCAGGCCTCTATCCGTTGATACAGTTCGTAGACCTGGCCCGGCCAGCCATCGATCGCCTGATCCGCGCTGGTCAGCCGTGTCTGTTTCAATTTTGCGGCGAGCTCGTCTGCTTTGCTCATGTCGATTCCCTGTTTTGAGGTCAGTCTAATCGTAGCTCGTTGACGCACAGGTAGCGCTTGCCCCGGATCATGTTTGCCGCTCAGGCCGGGCAGGTGTGATACCTCTGGGCAAGTGGCCACCCATTTATCCTGGATAACCCCGTAAACTACGGCCCACAAAGACTGAGGGCTTTGGGTTGTTGCCCGCGCCTTGCCCCCGACAGGATGAACTTTTGCCCACGCGCTTTAACGACCCGGACCACACCCCTGGCATCGCATTGAAACGCATACCGTTGCGCAAGGCCGCGGTATTGTTCATTGCCACGGTGTGCCTGTGCCTGTGCGGTTTGCTCTACCTGCAACTGGAACAGTCCCGTCGCCATGACCTGAGCCTGGCGCAAGTGGCGTCTTCGAACCTGACGCGGGCCATGGCGCAGCAAGCCGAAGACACCTTCATGAAGGCCGACCTGGTGCTGACCAGCCTGGTGGACTGGATTCAGGTCGACGGTTTCGGCCCGGACCAGCGGCCACGCTTGCAGCAGACCTTCGCCCGGCGGGTGCTGGCGCTGGATCAGTTGCACGGCATCCTGCTGTTCGACCAGAAGGGCCAGTGGGTGGTGACCTCGTTTGAAAACCTGCCGCGGGGGCCCGGCGTCGCCGATCGCGAGTACTTCAAGTACCACCAGCAGAACGTATCGTCCGTGGCGCATATCGGCCCGGCCATCCGCAGTCGGGAAAACGGCGAGTGGATCATTCCGATTTCCAAACGGGTCAACGACAGGAACGGGCATTTCCAGGGCGTGTTGCTGGCCGGCATCAAGATGTCGTACTTCGACCAGTTCTTCAAAAGCTTCAGCCTCGACGACAACGGCTCGATGTTTCTCGGCCTGACCGATGGCACGTTGTTGGCGCGTCGACCTTTTGTAGAAGCGCAGATCGGTGTATCGCTGGCCCAGAGCGAGATCTTCCAGAAGTTCCTGCCACTGGCCACCTCCGGCAATGCGATGTTCACGTCCATCATCGATGGAGTGACGCGCATGTACGGTTACCGACAGCTGGAGGGGTATCCGCTGGTGGTCACCGCTGCGTCGTCCACGGAGTCCATTCTCGCGGGCTGGTACGACACGGCGTTTCGCTCCAGCCTCATCGTTGCCCTGGTGTTGCTGGGCGTGGGGCTGTTCGGGTGGGTGTTCCTGCATCAGGTGCGTGTCGGCGAGCGGGTCGAGTCGGATTTGCGCAGGGCCCAGCAAGCGCTGGAGCTGATCGCCACCCACGACAGCCTGACCGGGCTGGCCAACCGCCGACTGTTCGAGCGGGCGCTGGACGTCGAGTTCGGGCGCGGCGCCCGGCAGGCCAGCCCGTTGAGCCTGATCATGCTCGATATCGATTACTTCAAGCGCTACAACGACACCTACGGCCACGTGGTGGGAGATCACTGCCTGGCCGAAGTGGCGCGCGCGCTGAAGAGTTGCTGCCACCGCAAGGCCGATCTGGCGGTGCGTTACGGCGGCGAAGAGTTTGCGGTGCTGCTACCGGACACCGACATCCATGGCGCCATGACGATTGCCGAGCAGATCCGCCGCAGCGTCATCGACAGGCACATCAGTCACACTGGCTCGCCCAATGGCTGTGTGACGGTCAGTCTGGGTTGCTATTCGTTTGTGCCGTCGGGGCGTGACAGCATGGACGTGTTCGTCGAGCGGGCGGATGCGGCGTTGTATCAGGCCAAGCATTCGGGGCGAAACCGCGTGGCAACCTTGTCGATGGCCGGCGGTGTCGAGGCCTTGATGCGCTCTGACCGCTGAAGTGCTTGTGCTGCCGGTGGTCCGCCTCCCGGGCCCGGTGGCCGTTCAACCTGACCATGCGTCTGTACGGCCCGAAAGCCGAGGCGCTGAATGGCAAATGGAACCCGCCGGCGGTCAAGCCGATGTAAGCCTCAGGCGACAAAAAGCGGCCAATGACGGCGGGTCATTGGCGGCTTTGGCCTGTCCAGCTACCCGTCCCGCCGCCAGCACCGCCGGTTCCGCCACCGGGCGCACCAGTGCCGCCGCCCGCGCCACTGCCCGGACCATTGACGCCGGTAGTGCCGCTTGACGAACTGGGGCCGCGACTGCTGCTGTTGTTGCCCGAGGGTTCACTGGGTCGGTTGTTATCAGGCAGCAGGGTTGAATTGCGGGTTGCGCCGGGTGCCGTACCGGGCGCGCCAGGGACATCGCCGGGCGCCGCAAAGGTGGCCAGGGACGCTGCCGACAACAATCCGGCCAAGAGCAGTGAAGTCATTCTGATGTTCATCATGGTCGTCTCCAGGGATGAGTCGTTACCTGATGTTGGTGTGAAGGGCACGCGGTGGGTGCCGACCGGTTGACGAGTGGGGCGGACTTGACCGTAACCGGCACTGGGCCGCAGTGGGGGAGGCACCTCATCCTTAGGAGTGCCCGTTCAGGAAGAAGTTGCGGATCGCTTCGTTCAACGTCAATCACCTGCGCGCACGGCTACCGAAGCTGCTGACCTGGATTGAACCGGGTTCGCGCAAGCGGCGTTGATTATCCGCACAAGGCGATTGGCTAAATCAATTGTCGGCGACAGTGCTTGATCCCGTATACATAGCGGCCACTGGCGGAGCAATCCGCCGCTTGCGTGCAAAAGGATTGAACGATGAGCGAGCCACGCCTGACCGACCCAGCCTTGTATCTGCGACGCCTGGGTTTCGATGCACCTCCGGCACCGATCCTGGAAACCTTGCGCCAACTGCAACTGCGCCATACCGGTGTTTTCCCGTTTGAAAACCTCACCACGTTATCCGGCGAACCGGTGCTGATCGACTTGCCGTCCATCGAGCAGAAGGTCTTGCACGATGGTCGTGGCGGTTACTGCTACGAACTCAACAACCTGTTCCTGGCCTTGCTTCAGGATTTGGGTTTCGACGCCCGTGCCATCAGCGGCCGGGTAGTGATGGGCCAGCCGGAGGGTGCCTGGACTGCCCGGACCCATCGCCTGAGCCTGGTCATCATCAATGACGTGCGCTACATCACCGACGTCGGCTTCGGCGGCATGGTGCCGACCGCGCCCCTATTGCTTGATACCCGCGCCGAACAACCCACCCCGCACGAGTCGTATCGCATCGACCTCCACATCGACGGTTTTACCCTGCGGGCCAACGTCGCGGGCGAGTGGCGAGCGATGTACATCTTCGACCTGCAACGCCAGGAAGACATCGATTTCGCTGTGGGCAACTGGTACGTCTCGACCCACCCCGAGTCGTCTTTCGTCAAGCAGTTGATGGTGGCGCGCACCGGGGAGGGCTGGCGGCGCACGCTCAACAACGGCAGCTTCGCGATTCACCGGGTTGGCCATGACAGCGAGCGGCGGGAGGTGGCGGATGTTCAAGAGTTGATTGGCCTGCTGAGCAGCGAGTTCGGCATTCGCGTACCGGAACAGGCGCAATTGGCGCGGACGCTGGAACGATTGATCGCAGCACCGCAGTAGCTGGCTGATCCTGGACATCACAATGGGCTGATCCGATTGATCGGCCCTTGGTGTTTCAGGGCCGGACACCCGGCTCCATCACCCGTTGGATTTCGCGCAAGGCCTCTGCCAGTTTCTGCTCCAGGCCCTTGAGTTCGGCAGGGGTGAGGGGTTGTTTCAGGTGCGCGCTTTTGCCTTCGTTGAGCAGGGCTCGGCGCAACGTATTGTTGATCGCCGTCTGGTAGCCGTACCCCTCGTGTTCTGCCAGTGCCCGGGCGGCTTCGATGACAGCGTCATCGAGCATGATGGTAATGCGGGTCTTACCTTTGGCGGGCACCACGGCCCCGCGCCTGGCGTTGCTGAAATCGTATTCGTCTTTCATCGGTCATGCCTCCAGATACTGACGGCGCTCGCTTTTGGTAGCGACGCGCGCGGATATGATTCGAACGAAATCCGGATCGCGGTGGGTGTACACGACAACCAGTAACCGGCCTTTGGCATCCAGCCCCAGGGTGATCCAGCGTTGTTCCTCATGGTGGTTGTCCTCGATGGTCAGCGCTCGTTCGTCATGGAATACCGGTTCAGTCTCGGCGAGGCTGATGCCTTGGTGCTTGAGTTTGTTGGCTGCGTTCTTGGCCTTGTGGAACTGAATTTCGAATGACTTCATTATGCATACTTTATATGTATAGAGAAGAGGCGGGCCTTGCCGATGGTCGCCAGGAATTCAAAAGACTAGTCAGCACCCGGTGGTGGGCGGCGAGGGATGTATTTCAAGGTTTTTGGCGGGGCCAGGAGGGTGGGTGTCAGGCGGAAATGGACAAGTATCCATTTTGTGATCGATAAGTTGTATACAACTCTATAGACATTTGTCCCGTGTCTTGCATACAGTGTGCGCATAACAAAAACCAGGGAACCCCCTCCATGAAAACGCCCCATGTTTCACACCAACGGCCCGAGGACGAAAATCTTGGGATCGGCGCGAATATGGCTTATGGCCTGCAACATGTTCTGACCATGTATGGCGGTATCGTCGCGGTGCCATTGATCATCGGCCAGGCGGCCGGGCTCTCGCCGGCGGACATCGGTTTGTTGATTGCTGCTTCATTGTTTGCGGGGGGGCTGGCAACACTGCTGC
The DNA here is from genome assembly GCF_019956275.1 of Pseudomonas sp. GL-RE-26. Taxonomy (NCBI): domain Bacteria; kingdom Pseudomonadati; phylum Pseudomonadota; class Gammaproteobacteria; order Pseudomonadales; family Pseudomonadaceae; genus Pseudomonas; species Pseudomonas sp. GL-RE-26. Next base: position 68,630 of record NZ_JAHBDI010000006.1, on the reverse strand, counting down.
AAACCCTGGGTTTACCGTTTTTTGGTTGTCAATTGCCGCTGGTACAGGGCGTATCCTTCTCTGGCGTCGCGACCATGGTGGCGATTGTCAGCAGTGGCGGGGAGGGCGGGTTTCAATCGGTGCTGGGGGCGGTGATAGCGGCGTCCCTGATCGGGTTACTGATAACCCCGGTGTTCTCGCGTATCACCAAGTTCTTCCCGCCGCTGGTGACCGGCATCGTGATTACCACCATCGGCCTGACGCTGATGCCGGTCGCCGCGCGCTGGGCAATGGGTGGCAACAGCCATGCGCCGGACTTCGGTAGCATGGCGAACATCGGTCTGGCGGCGGTAACGCTGATGCTGGTACTGCTGCTGAGCAAAATCGGCAGTGCGACCATCTCCCGCCTGTCGATTCTGCTGGCCATGGTCGTCGGTACGGTGATCGCGGTGTTCCTTGGCATGGCGGATTTCTCGTCCGTGACCCAAGGCCCGATGTTCGGCTTCCCGACGCCGTTCCACTTCGGCATGCCGACCTTCCACTTCGCTGCGATCCTGTCGATGTGCATCGTGGTGATGGTGACGCTGGTGGAGACCTCGGCGGACATTCTGGCCGTCGGTGAGATCATCGGTACCAAGGTTGACTCCAAGCGCCTGGGCAACGGTCTGCGCGCCGACATGCTGTCGAGCATGTTCGCGCCGATCTTCGGTTCCTTCACCCAGAGTGCCTTCGCCCAGAACGTCGGGCTGGTGGCGGTCACCGGCATCAAGAGCCGCTACGTGGTGGCCACTGGCGGTGTGTTCCTGGTGCTCCTCGGCCTGCTGCCGTTCATGGGCCGGGTGATCGCCGCCGTACCGACCTCCGTACTGGGTGGTGCCGGCATCGTACTGTTCGGTACCGTCGCGGCCAGCGGCATTCGGACCTTGTCCAAGGTCGACTACCGCAACAACGTCAACCTGATCATCGTCGCGACCTCGATCGGCTTTGGCATGATCCCGATCGCGGCGCCGAACTTCTACGATCACTTCCCGAGCTGGTTCGCGACCATTTTCCATTCGGGCATCAGTTCCTCGGCGATCATGGCCATCGTGCTCAACCTGACCTTCAACCACCTCACCGCCGGTAACTCCGACCAGCAATCGGTGTTTGCGGCCGGTACCGAGCGAGTGCTGCGTTATCAGGATCTGGCGGCGTTGCGCGAAGGGGATTACTTCAGCGATGGAAAGCTTCACGACTGCGATGGCAAGGAAATTCCGGTGGTTGAGGTGGACCACGGGCATGGCGAGCCACACGCGGTGCATGCGAAAAGCAGTGAGCATGTCTGACGTTTAAACGAATGAAAAAAAGGCCGATCTGTTGAGTGACAGATCGGCCTTTTGCATTCATGCGGTCTCTATTGCTCGCTTTGCGTCCAGCGCCCCATCAACGTATTGGACGGCAGTTGTTCATCCAACAGCTTTCTCGCCGTTTCCACCCCTGCCACCGGCAGCCCTTCAGGGTTCAACAAGCCAATTTGCACTAGCACGCTGGCCTGGTCCCAGTAGATATGCTCGTGGTACAGCTTGTCCCCTCGGAACTTGATCACCCCCAGCATCGGAATCTCGACGTACTTCCCGGTCGGTGCCACGTTGGGCAGCATCCAGTCGATTTCGGTGCTGTGGGTGAAGCACATGATGAATTCGTCGACGATCTGCAAGGCGCCGATGGTGCGGGAAATAGGGATGAGCTTCATGTCCGGCGGATTGCCGTGGACAAAATGGTGTTGGTAGAAGCGGCTGAGTTCCCTGGCGCCGACGCCGCCGGTCATGGTCGGAATATGGTTGACGTAGGGTTCGGCGACCATGGTAGCCATGGTGGCGGGCACGTCGCGGGTGTCGAACTCGTGGCGGATGTGTTCTTCCCACAGGGCTGACAGGTTGAAGTGGGGGCCGATCTCGCGCTTGAGTGCGGCGATGCTGCGTTCATGGGCCATCAGCGAGGCAGGCTTATCGTAGTGTGGGCTGCCGGCTCGGGCGAAGGCATGGTCGACGCCTGGGTACACGTAGATTTCGGTTTTGTCGTTGCCAGCCAGGTGTTCGCTGATCCGGGCGCGAGCACTGGCGTCGCAGTAGCCATCGTTTTCGGCAAAATGCAGGACCAAACGGCCCTTGAGGTTTTCCGATTCGTGCAGCAGGTGTTCGATGCCCATGCCGTAGTAGCCGACGGCGCAAGCCACATCGGTGCGCGTGGCGGTCAGCCAGGCCAGCTTGCCACCCATGCAGAAGCCGACATAACCCAGGCCCGCGCCTTCGACTTCAGGCAGTGCACGCAGGGCTTTTAAGCAGGCGTCGATGTCGGTGATGGCCTTGTCCACGTCCAGGCGCTGGAACAGGTCGACGGCAACGGCAAAATCCGTTTCGGTGTAACCCAGATCAATGCCAGGCTGCTGGCGCCAGAACAGGTCCGGCACCAGCGCCACATAGCCTTCCTCGGCATAAAAATCGGCCACCGCGCGCATATTGGCGTTGACCCCGAAAATCTCCTGGCCGATCACCACCCCGGGGCCTTTACCGCTGGCCGGCATGGCCAGGTAACCGCTGAACGTGGCGCTGCTGTCCGTTGCCCGGATCTCAATCATCTTGCCCATGTCATCTACCTCATTCGGTTATCAGATTTATTGGCTGTCACGGTGTTGTTGGAACCACACGCGCGGCGACACGCCGCGGTCTGGTCCGAGAATCGAAAAGCCGCCGTCCACTGGTACATCGACACCGGTCATCCAGCCGGCACCGGCACTGCACAGAAAGGCCACAACGCTGCCGATCTCATGGCCCCGGCCGATGCGTCCGAGCGGGTGAAAGGGTGCCCCGACCCGATCGGCCAGCTGCGGGTCGTTGTCGCTGAACTCGGCGACGCTGGGCGACCAGGTCCAGGCCGGGGATACGCTCAGCACCCGGATTTGTTCCGGGGCCAGGGTCATGGCCAGGTTTTTTGTCAGTTGCAGGATGCCGGCCTTGGAGGCGGGGTAGAGCGCGCGCCCGGCCGCGCCGAACTTGCCGCCGGTGCTGCCGATGTTGATCACCACGCCGCCGCTGGGCAGATGCACGGCGGCCTTCTGGGTAAAGATCGCCGCCGACACCAGATTGACGTTGAGGGTTTTCAGCCACTGCGCGCGATCCGAAGCCAGCCCCTGATCGGCGTACAGGCAAGCGTTGTTGACCAGAATGTCGAGCCTGCCGAAGCGGGCCAGCGTGGCAGCGATGCACGCGTCGATGTCTTCGTCGCGCTCCACATCGCAGGCGCAAAATCCGCAACCCAACGCTTGCGCCAATGCCATACCACTGTCGGCGTTGCGCCCCACCAGCATCACCCGGGCACCCTCAGCCAACAGTTGCCGAGCGATATCCAGACCCAGCCCCTGCGTGCTGCCGGTCACAATCGCCACTTTGCCTTCGAGCATCATGACAAGTCCTCCAGAGCTTCGTTGACGTGACTGATACGGGCGATCAGCGCCATGCTCGCCAGTGATGCCGCGTGTGCACCGGTGTCCGCGCTGGCGCAGGCATCCGCTGCGACCGTCACCTCGAAACCGCAATCCACCGCATGGCGCACGGTGCTTTCCACCACCGAGTGGGTCGCCACGCCGGCGATCAACAGGTGCGAGGGATTGAATCGGCGCACCACGGTTTCCAGCGGCGAGCCATAAAACGCATTGATCCGGTTATGGGTGACGACGAACTCGTGGCGGCTGTTCAGTGGCGCCAGAGCGCTGAGGAACTCCGCGCCCCAACTGCCTTCCCGGACCGCGCCAAGGGTGGCGACCGTGCGCAGGATCGGCGCGTTCTGGATCAGGTCGGCGTAGTCCGGTCGGAACGCCACACGCACGTGGACGATCGGCCAGCCCTTGGCGCGAGCGCCGGCGAGTAATCGGCCGGCCGCATCGAGCAGGGCGGCACGCACGCTGTCATCTGCCCCCAGCCCGACCCGAATCTTGCCTTCGGGGTGCAACACGTCATTCTGATAGTGCAGGGCGATCACCAGCGGCGTGTTCATCACACGAACACCTCAAGGTTGGCGAACACATCGTTGCAGTTGATGAGATCCACGCGTTTGAGCTGGATCTGCCAGCCACCACTGTCCCGGGCGGCCAATTTATAGGTGTAGCGACCGGCGAGCTGGCGTTGTTCCAGGCGCCATTCGCTGTACTGGAAGCTGGCGCTGACCACCAGCAGGCCCTGGGCGTCGAGACCCTCGACCATCACATTACCGACCAGGTGCGTGGTTTGGGTCTGCGGTTGCTGGGACCAGTTGCGGGCGTTTTCCACCCGACGGATCCGCACCTCGCGCAGCATGCGGTTTTCCCAGAACAGAGAGATATGGTCGAACGGGTTGGCTTGCTCGTGCTTGTGCGGCACCCAGTACATGCCGGTGTCGGTGAACAGCTTGTCCCACTCCCAGAAACGCCGCTCATCCAGCAGGCGCGCCTCCTGGTAAAGAAACTGTTCGATCTGGCGCAGGGTCTCGACGGGAACCTGGGCGGGAGTCAACTGGCGGGTGTCGACGTCGATTCGGCGGTCAAGCAGCATGGGTGCTTTCCTTGGCAATCAGGGTGGCGGTCATGAACTGTTTCCAGGCGGCGAACTGGTTGCGCATCGGCAGTTCGCTGGTGCCGTTGGTGGAGACTGCACCGTCCTCCAGCGGCTTATCGGTGCCCGCGTAGCGGTGCATGCTGATCCACTCGCCACCGCGGGTCATGTTGCCTTCCTGACAGCGAGCATAGACTTCGACGTCGTCAGGCATCACGTTGGAGGAGGGCGAGTTGATGACGTTGGCGTAGGTCAGCGCGCGGTCGAACACGGCATCCGGTGCACCTTTGCAGCGGAACGTCTGGATTTCGACCATGGTCTGGTCCACGGCGATGGGGCGGATGACCCGGAATTGCATGAACACCGTGTGCGGCGATCCGCTGCCGTAAATCACCGTGTTGTGGCGATTCATGCCCAGGATCTCCTTGGCGCGCTGCTCGCCGTAGGCCTGGCTCAGGCATTCGAAGTGGGCGCGGGAGACCTCGTCGCGCTCGGCGGCGGCCGGGTCGAAGATCGCTTCCATGTAGCCGTGGCCGTTGTGGTAGGCACGCAGCTCGAGTTTTTCCCAGAAGTCGTAGGGTTCGCCGTTACCGTCCATGATCAGCAGTTCGAAGGGCATTTCACCGATGGCTTGGGCTTCGTCACGCGCAGCGTCTACCGACGATTCGTGGGTCACGCGGGCGTGCATGGTGTCGTGCAGGTTCTCGTAGAACACTTTCCAGTTCGAGCGCTGCTGAACACGGAAGATGCCGCCGGCCACCTCGACTTCACCGACGGGCGAGCGGTCGCACAGGTTGTCGATGGAGGTGATGACGCCGCCCAGAAATGTTTTCAGGTCCGGTCCGAACGCCGCCTGGCTGGCGAACACGAAGCCGCGATAGGTCTCGACGCGGGCGACGCTGAGCATGGAAAAATCCGGGTGCTTGGGGTCGTAGCAGGTGCCTTCGAAACCGCTCTTGAGCGGCGCCGACAAATGCTGGCCGTCGAGCTTGAAGGTCCAGGCGTGGTACGGGCAGCGGAAGAATTTGCCGACACTGCCGTCACCGTCAGCCACCAACTTGGCGCCCTTGTGCGGGCAGCGGTTGTACAGCACGCTGACCTGCTGGTTGGCGCCGCGCACCATGATCACGTCCTGATCGCCGATGCGCGTGGTGTGGTAGTCGCCGGGGTTCTTGACCTGGCTTTCATGGCCGACGTAGATCCAGGCGTTGCCGTAGATGCGCTCCATCTCCAGCTTGAACAGGGTCGGGTCGGTGTAGACGCTCTTGTGTACGCTGTCCTCGCGGATCAAGGCAGCGATTTGCTCGTTGGTCGGTATCACGGGATGTCCTCGGCTTGTCACAGATCGAGCACCAGCAGCGCGCTGCTGGCACGGGAGACACAGGTACAGAAACTGCCGCTGGCGCGGTCGCGCTCCGACAGGCAGATGTCGCGGTGATCGGGCTGACCATCGATGACCTGGGCGACGCACACCCCGCAGTCACCCCGTCGGCAGTCGAACATCGGATCCAGGCCGGCCTGGAGCATGGCGTCCAGCACGCTTTGCCCGGCGGCCACTTGCAGGTTCACACCGCTTTCGCGCAGGTGCACCTCAAAGCCTTTATCGCCGGCCATTTCCAGGGCGCCGCTGAACAGTTCGTAATGCAAGTGATCTTCTGCCCAACCCTGTTCGCGAGCGCAGGCCAGCACGTTGTTGAGCATGGCGGTCGGGCCGCAGATGTAGAGGTGCAGGCCGGGTCTTGGCGCGGCCAGGATCGCGGCGGCAGGAAAACGCTTTTGCGGGTCGCCGCCGCTGATCCAGCAATGGTTGTTCAGGCAGGCGCGGGCCTCTGGCAGATAGGCCATCTGCGCTTCATTGCGACCGGCGTAGTGCAGGGTGAAGGGCTTGCCCGCCGCTTGCAGCGACCGGGCCATGCCAAGCATGGGCGTGATGCCGATGCCGCCTGCGATCAGTACTGCATGTTCGGTGTTTTCACACAGTGGGAAGTGGTTGCGTGGCGCATCGGCCAGCACTTCATCGCCGACCTTGAGTGAGTGCACCCAGCGCGATCCACCGCTACTCGCTTCTTCGAGCTGGACGGCGATTTCGTAGTGTTGACTGTCGGGCAGGTTGACCAGCGAATAGGCCCGGCGTTGGGCGCGACTGCCCGGTACATGCAGCTCCAGATGGGCTCCGGCAGTGAAGTCCGGTAGCGGCTGGGCGTCGTTGGACACCAGCAGCACGCGGCGGATTCTGGGGGTCAGAGGATCGATTTGTTGGACCCTGAGCGAGAGGCTGGACATACGCAATTCCTGTCTGAATTCGTAGCCACTGTATGAAGCCTGAGAGGGTCAAAAAAGCCGCAAACGGCAAACCGGTATCCACATCTGGCGAGAGTGAATTGCAGGAGCGAGCGCGCTCCTGCAGGCAGGCTAACGCTTGAGGTGCTCAAGCAGGGCCCGCAAGTGTTCGCCATCCGCCTTGGCCAGATCGTCCAGCACAGCAAAGTGATGACACCCTGCAAGCTCGACAAGGCTCACGGCATGCCCCGCCTCGCGACAGGCACTGGCGTACTCGCGCGAGTGGCGGATCAACTCCGGCAACTCATCCCCGCCCACGGTCACCAACAACGGTGCGCCATCGCCGATCAGCCTTTGCGGGCTATAGCGCTCGATGTCCTCTTCGCTCAGTTGCAGCTTATCGTTTAGCCAGCAACGGCTGATGGGTTCAAGCTCCATCAGGCCGCTGATCGGCATGGCCAGGGTCACTAGCGGATGCCGGCGATACAGCGCGGTCAGATGGCCACCCGCCGAGTGCCCGCACAGCACCACCTGCTGACCGATGTTCAAGGCTTCGCGATGCGCAAGCAGGTAGTCCAGTGCCTTGCCGATCTGTCCGACGATGGTGCCCATGCTCGCCTCGGGCGCGAGGGTGTATTCCAGCAAACCGACATTGAAACCCGCTTCGATCAGGCCCTCTGCGATAAAGGCGTAGTCGTCCTTGTCCGAGGCTTGCCAGTAACCGCCATGAATGAACAGCAGTGTCGGCGCCCCGGCATTCGCCTGGGCGTACCAGTCGAAACGCTCGCGCCTGGCATTGCCATACGACACATCACGCTGCCAGGCGTGGTTCGCATAGGTCTGGGCACTGCACTGGCGAAAACGCTGCATGATCTGTGGAAAATTACCCACGGCTGCGACGTTGTTGTAAGCCTGATTGAGGTCCATGGCTGCTCACACTCCCAGGTAGCGTTGCGACAGTTCGGGTTGAGCCGCCAGCTCCACCGGTGTGCCATCCCAGACCTGGCGCCCCTTCTCGATGATGTGATGACGGTCGACCACCCGCGCCATTTCCTTGAGGTTCTTGTCGATCACCAGAATTGTCTCGCCCTCGGCCTTGAGGGTGGCCAGGCAACTCCAGATCTGCTCGCGAATGATCGGTGCAAGGCCTTCAGTGGCTTCGTCGAGAATCAGCAGGCTGGGGTTGGTCAACAGCGCGCGGCCGACCACCAGCATCTGCTGCTCGCCGCCCGACAGGGTGCGTGACAGCTGCTCCTGGCGCTCCAGCAAACGCGGGAACAGTTCATAGACCCGCGCCAAATCCCACTTGCCCCGCGTGGCGGTGGCCAGCAGATTTTCCCGCACGCTCAAGGTGCCGAAGGCGCGGCGGCCCTCTGGCACCAGTCCGAGGCCGGCCTTGGCGATGCGATAGGGCGCAGCACCACGCATTTCCGTACCGTTGATGCGGATGCTGCCGGCGCTGGGCTTGAGCAACCCCATGATCGATTTGACCGTGGTGGTCTTGCCCATGCCGTTGCGGCCGATCAGCGACACCACCTGGCCCTGCTCGATACTCAGGTGCATGTCGAACAACACCTGGCTCAAGCCATAGCCCGCTTTCAAGCCTTGAACGTCAAGCATGTTCTTCTCCCAGGTAAGCGGCCCGCACTTGCGGGTCGTTGCGCACTTGTTCGACGCTGCCGGTCAGCACCGTCTGGCCGTACACCAGCACCGTGATGCGGTCGGCGAGGGCGAATACCGCGTCCATGTCGTGTTCGACCAGCAGGATCGCGTAACGGCCCTTGAGGCTGTGCAGCAGCTCGGTCATGCGCGCGGATTCGTCGGCACCCATCCCGGCCATCGGCTCATCGAGCAATAGCACCGAAGCTTCCTGAGCCAGAGCCAGGGCGATCTCCAGTTGCCGCCGTTCTCCATGGGAAAGTTCGTGGACCGGGTCTTGCGCGCGAAGGCCCAGGCCCACCTGCTGCAAGTAGCCCAGCGCCGGTTCCAGCAAACGGGTGTCGCGGCTCAGCGGACGCCACATGCCGAACGCCTTGCCGTCGCGGGCGGCGATGGCCAGGGCGACGTTCTCCAGCAGGGTGAACTCGGTATACAGCTGGCTGACCTGGAAGGCCCGCGCCAATCCCAGGCGCGGCCGCTGCCAGGCCGGTACGCGGGTGATGTCCTGGCCGTTGAGGTGAATCTGGCCGTGGTCGGGGAAAACTTCCCCGGCGATCTGCGCGATCAGCGTGGATTTACCGGCGCCGTTGGGGCCAATGATGGCGTGCAACTCGCCCTTGGCCAGTTCAAGGCTGGCGCCGTTGGTGGCGTTCACCGCGCCGAAGGCCTTGTGTAGATCACGAATCGATAGCTGTGCGCTCATGGGCGTACCTCCACGGCGGCGTTCGGTTTGATGGCAACCACCTTCGGTTTGCGCTGCAACAGGCTTAGCAGCAATCCGTAGACGCCTTTCTTGCCGAACAGCACCACCAGTAACAGCAGGGGGCCGAAGATCAGCATCCAGTGCTCGGTCCACTGGCTCAGTACCTGTTCGAGCCCCAGGTAGGTCGCCGCGCCCAGCAGTGGGCCGAGCAGGGTGCCGACGCCGCCGAGGATCACCATCGCCATCAGTTCGCCGGACTTCTGCCAGGCGCCCATGTCGGGGCTGACGAACAGCGCGTAGTTGGCCCACAGAATCCCCGCCAGGCCACCGCCGGTGCCGGCGATCACAAACGCCGTCAGGCGATAGCGCAAGGGTTTGAGGCCCAGGCTGACGCTGCGCCGCTCGCTCTGCTTGAGCCCGCGCAGCACAAAACCAAATCGTGAATTGACCAGTCGCCGACACAGCAGCAACCAGCCGGCCAGCAAGACCACGCACAGGTAGTAGAAGTGGTTGGCGTCGCCCAGATCCAGTGCGCCGAAGGTATTGCGCTCGTTGAGCAGAATGCCGTCGTCGCCGCCGTACAGCGATAGCGAGCCGAGCACGAAGTAGAGCATCTGGCCGAACGCCAGTGTGATCATGATGAACTGCACGCCGCTGGTGCGCAGCGACAGATAACCCACCAGCAGCGAGAGCAGCGCGCACACCAGCAGGGCCAGGGGCCACACCACCAGCGCGCTGTTGCTGCCTTCCCAGCCCCACAGCGGCAGGCCTTGCGAGGTGTGAAAGGCAACGATGCCGACGATATAACCGCCCAGGCCGAAGAATGCGGCGTGGCCGAAGCTGACCATGGCGCCATATCCGATCAGCAGGTCCAGGCTGATGGCCGCCATGCCGTAGATCGCAAGGCGGGTGAAGAAGCTGACCAGGTAGGGTTCGTGCAGCCAGTGGGCCAGCAACGGCATGCAGGCGAAGGTCGCCAGGCACGCAAGGTCGATGATAAGGCGTGGTGACATGGCGTTCTCCTCAGGCACGGGCCGGTAGCAGGCCGCGCGGACGCACCAGCAGCACCAGGGCCATGACGATGTAGGCGCTGGCGGAAATCAGCCCGGCGCTCAGGGTGCCGCTGGTTTCGCTGGGCAGCAGTTGGTCCAGCAGCGGCGGAATGTAGGCACGGCCCAGGCTGTCGACCATGCCGATCAGCAAGGCTCCCACCAACGCGCCGCGCACCGAGCCGACACCGCCGACGACGATGACCACGAAGGTGGTGATCAAGATCTTTTCACCCATGCCGATCTCCACCGACAGCAGCGGTGCCGCCATGAAACCGGCCAGGCCGCACAGCACGCAGCCGAATACGAACACCAAGGTGTACAGCCGGGCGATGTTGACGCCCAGCGCGCCGACCATTTCATGGTCGTCGGCACCGGCGCGAATCAGCATGCCCAGGCGCGTGTGGTTGATCAGCAGCCACATGCCGACTGCCACCACCAGCCCTGCGGCGATAAACAGCAGCCGGCTGACCGGGTACATCAGCCCCGGTAGCACTTCGACAAAACTTGAATACCATTCGGGCGTGGGCATCGCCGGTGGGCTGCGGCCGAAGATCAGGGTCAGCAGTTCGTTGCTGAAAAACACCACGGCCAAAGTCGCCAGCACCTGATCCAGGTGATCGCGATTGTAGAGGCGGCGCATGATCGAGGTTTCGATCAGCGCGCCGTAACAGGCCGAACCGATCAACGCGGCCAGGCCGCCGAGCCAGAACGAACCGGTGGCCATGGCGGTGTAGGCGGCGCAGAAAGCACCCACCATGTAAAAGGCGCCGTGGGCCAGGTTGATCACGCCCATGATGCCGAAAATCAGGGTCAGGCCTGAGGCCAGCAGAAACAGCAAGGCGCTGTATTGCAGGCCGTTGAGAATCTGTTCGAGCAATAACATGACTGCGTTCCTCATGAAAACGCCCCGCAGTTGTACTGCAGGGCGAGGACGGGGCTCAGGTGCCGGTCAGATCGAGCATTGAGCTGCGTAGCTGTCGACGTGGTGGGTCGCCAGGGTCTTGATCGGCACTTCGATCAGCTTGCCGTCGGCACCGGCCTGCACTTGCAGCAGGTACCAGTCGATCACCGGGTGCTGGTTTTGGGCGAAGCTGAAATCACCGCGAATGGAATCGAACTTGACGTTCTTCATGGCCGTGCGGAAGGCCGCCTGGTCTTTGAGATTGCCCTGGGAGGTTTTCAGGGCGGCGCCAATCAGCCGTGCCGTGTCGTAAGTCTGGGCGGCATACACCGTCGGGACGCGCTTGTATTTCTCGGTGAAGGCCCTGACGAAGGCCTGGTTGGCCGGGTTGTCCGATTGCGGGTTCCACAGGGTGACGATGTTGGTGCCCTTGGCCACTTCGCCGGTGGCGGCGAGCATGCGTTCATCCATGGAGAACACCGGTACCACCATCGGGATTTGCGCCGACAGGCCCGAGCCGCCGTATTGCTTGGCGAAGTTGATGCCGCCGCCGCCCGGGTGAAACTGGAAGATCGCATCCGGCGCCAGCGCACGTACGCGCGCCAGCTCCACCGAGAAATCCAGCTGGTTGAGCTTGGTGTAGATCTCGGTCACTTCGCCCTTGAAGGTGCGCTTGAAGCCGGCCAGTGCGTCACGGCCGCCCTGATAGTTGGGTGCCAGGATCACCATTTTCTTGTAGCCCAGCTCATTGGCGGCGATACCGGCCATTTCGTGCGGGGTGTCGTTCTGGTAGGAGCCGACAAAGTAGTTGGCCATGCACTTTTCACCGGCCAGGGTCGAGGGCGCGGTGTTGTTGCTGACGTAGAAACCGTCCTTGGTGGCGGTGTTGATCACGGCTGCCAGCACGTTGGAGAAAATCACCCCGGTGTACAGCGAGATACCGTCCAGGCTCATGCGGTCTGCGATCTGCTTGGCTTTGGCCGGTTGCAGGCCATCATCTTCCACGATGAGTTGCACCGGCACGCCGCCGAGCTTGCCGCCTTCCTGATCGATCGCCAGCTGAAAGCCATCTCGCGAGTCTTCGCCCAGGTAGCCGGCGGGGGTGGAGAGGGTGGTGATGAAGCCGATTCGGACAGGCTCCACGGCCTGGGCAGCCGTCGCTGCGTAGAGGGAGGTTGCCAGACATGCACGCAATACCAGGTTTTTCATGAGGCGGCCTATGAAGTAGGTCGTGCCAACGCACGGTAGATATCGATGAGGGCAGTGATTCAGTGTTCGGTCGGGCCGATTGATTGTTGTTATGGGTCGCTGTGTCAGCTGTTGCTCTCGGTGAACTTCTCCAGGTAAAGGCGGCTTTGATCCAGGCCGTGCTGCTGGCGCCAGTCCTTGATCGACTCGACCATCGGCGGCGGGCCGCACAGGTACAGGTCGAACGGCTGGTCACGCAGCTCGGCCAACTCCAGGTGATCGGCGATATAGCCGGTCTTGCCCGGCCAGTCGGGGTTGGGGGTGCTGACCACGGGCGTGAAACGGAACCCCGGGATCCTTGCGGCATAGGCCTCGATGCGCGAGACCTCGCACAGGTCCGCGGCCTCGCGCACGCCGTAGTAGAGGTGTACCGGGTGAGCGCAGCCATGCTGGTCGGCGATCTGCTCGAGCATGCCCAGGAATGCCGACAGCCCGGTGCCGCCAGCCACCATCACCAGCGGGCGGTCGATATGGCGCAAGTAGAAGGCTCCTAGCGGCGCTTCCATGTGAATCACATCACCGACCTGGCAGCGATCGCGCACGTAGTCGGTCATCACGCCGCTGGGCAGCAGGCGAATGAGGAACTGCAGGTTGCTGCTGCCCGGCGCGCAGGCAAAGGAATACGAGCGCCGATGCTCGGTGCCCGGGACTTGCAGGCGCGCGTACTGGCCCGGCAGATAGTCCAGCGCCGCGCCCGCTGCGCCCACTTCCACGTGCACGATGGCGGTGGTTGGGGAGACCTGTCGCACCTCGCTCACGGTGCCTTGCAGGCTGCTCGGGCCGCTACTGCCGCAGAGGCTCGAGTCGAAGTCGAAGTAGAAAGTGGCGTCCGACTGTACGCGCGTCTGGCAGGTCAGCACCTTGCGCTCAGCCAGGTCGCTGGCCGACAGCGCTTCATCGTCCACGTAGTCCTGGGTGTACTGCCCGGATTCACAGCGGCCCTGGCAGGTCGCGCAAACCCCTTCGCGGCAGTCCAACGGAATCTTGATCCCGCTGCGCAGGGCCGCGTCGAGCAGGATTTCATTGTTCTGCACGTTGCAGAAGAGAGTTTTACCGTCGGCGAAACTGAAGGCGACCTTGTACGTCATGAGCGTTAATCCGCAGGGTTCAGAGATGGTAGAAATCGAGCACGGAGTTGATCGTGTCGTTGAGCAGCACCACGTGTTTGCGGGCGATTTTCCAGCTCTCGCCGTCGGGGCGCAGACGGTACGTGGCGCGGCCGAAGAACTGCTCGGCGGTCTGCATGCGGTAGTACAGGGTGCTCCAGTTGACACGCACCTCCAGCTCATCGTCCTGCAGCGGCGCGATGCGCACGTTGCTGATCAGGTGGAGGGTGCGCGGCATCGGGATGGTCGACGCCGCCTTGCCGGTGCGAATGCGGAACACCCGGTCTTCCAGGCCGCCCCGGTTGGGGTAATAGATCAGCGACATGCCTTTTTTCGGGTCGGTGGTGTAGACGTGCTCCGAATCCCATTGCGGCAGGTGGAATTCGCTGTCGTCGCTGAACATGGCCAGATAGGTGTCCCAGTCCTGGGCATCACAGGCCTCGGCTTTGCGGTAAAGAAATTGCTCGACGCGATATTGCAGTTGGGAATTCATGTTCACACCTCACGCAGTTTCAACGGTTGTTGTTCGGCCGCCTTGCGCGCCAGGCCTTCGAGCAAAAAGCGCTGCCAGTTGGCGTGCTGGTTGACGTACAGGCCTTCATGGGTGAACTCGGTGCCGGTGAGTGCCGGAGTGATGCCAATGGTTTCGCTGTTGCGGGTGGCGCCTGCGACCCACTTGCCTTCGCCACGGGAAATGTCGCTCCAGCGTTCCAGGCGGGCCTGAAAGCCGCGCTGGGCTTCACGAAACTCCACCAGGTCATCGGGGGTGCCCATGCCGGACACGTTGAAGAAGTCTTCGAACTGGCGAATGCGGTTTTCCCGATCCGCATCCGACTCGCCGACCACGCCCAGGCAGTAGCTGTTGATTTCGGTCTTGTTCCAGGCCAGCGGGCGGATGATCCGCAACTGCGAGCTGATCTGGTCGAGGAAGAACATGCTCGGGTAGACGTTCAGGTTGCGCAGGCGGTGCATCATCCACTCGGCCTTGCCCTGGCCGTGTTCCTTGACCAGGCGCGGCATGATGGTGGCGTAGCCCGGGCGCACGGCAGGGTTGGGCATGTCGCTGAACAGCACGCTGTGGCCGTTGTGGAAGGCGAACCAGCCGTCGTCGGTTTCCTTGTCGCCGGCACCCAGCTTGCTGTAGTCCAGGGTGTCGCCCGCGCTTAAGCCTTTTTCGGCGTTGACCTGCTGGCGGTGCTGCACGGTGGCCACGTAGTTGTAGTGGACAGTGCTGACGTGATAACCGTCCAGGCCGTTCTCGTTCTGCAGTTTCCAGTTGCCTTCGTAGGTGTAGGCCGACTTGCCCGGTAGCACTTCGAGCTGACCGGTCGGCGACTGCGCCACCATCATGTCGAAGAACACCTTGGCGTCACCGAGGAAGTCTTCCAGGGTGTCGGTGCCCTCCACGTCGAGGCTGACGAACACAAAGCCGTTGTAGCTTTCGATACGGGCTTTTTTCAGACCGCGGGTGGCCTTGTCGAAACCTTCGGGGTATTCGCCCGGCGCCTTGACCTTCACCAGGCGGCCGTCGCTTTTGTAGCACCAGGCGTGGAAAGGGCAGGTGAAGGTCGACTGGTTGCCCTTGCCGACGCGGGTGAGTGTGGTGCCGCGGTGCTGGCAGGCGTTGATCAGGGCGTTGAGACGACCTTCCCCGTCGCGGGTGATGATCAGTGGCTGGCGCCCGGCCCGCATCGTCATGAAGTCGTGATTATTGGCTATCTCGCTTTCGTGGCAGGCGTAGATCCAGTTCTTCTCGAAAATCAGTTCCATTTCCAGGTCGAATAGTTCCGGGTCGGTAAACATATCGCGGGCAATGCGATAAACCCCGTCTTGCGGGCGGAAGTCCAGGCAACTTTCTATATAACTTTTCCACTGTTCGATGCTTCGTGCAGTTGTCATTTCCCAGTCCTCGGCCAATGGGCTAATTCATGGCTTCATTTAATGACGTGGTGGCTGGCAGGGTCTATCCGCTTATTAGTGGAAACCCATCCGGAAAATAAGCCCTGTTCCTCGGTTGTCGGTGAGTTATCCCCGTAAACACTGGCTTCTGTCGCGCTCGTCGGCTGAGCAAATGGCTATTTGTCGTTCAGTAACGGGATAGCCGCTGACGAACTTGTTGCGGCTTAATTTCAATCGAAGCACCACCAGAGTGTCTCGCCGCAGGTCGCTGGAAACTGCCATTTCTCATGGCCTTGGGTTCCGTACCAGAAGTGCCTTCTATTCATGTGTTGCTATATAAGCGGCAGGGGGAAGAAATAACATGTTGCATAAAGCGTGGTTAGTTCGGGGGGTTCAAGCAGTTGGCTTGTTGACGCCATTGTTGGTACAGGCAGATGTGGTCAATGACAGCAAGCTGACGCTGGGTACCCGCAACTTTTACATTGATCGGGATTACAAGGAGAACAACCCGCCCCATTCGCGAGTGGGCAGTTGGACCCAGGGTTTCGACCTGCGTTTCGCCTCCGGCTATACCGAAGGCCCGGTGCAGTTCGGCCTCGATGCGGAGGCGCAGTATGCCTATCGTCTGGACGGCGGTGGCGGGCGCGGCGATGACACCATCATCCCTTACAGCCAGAGCCGTCAGGAGCAGGCCGATGAATACGGCCGTGGCGGTGTGACGCTGAAAATGCGCTATTCGAAAACCGAGCTGAAAGTCGGTGAGTTGCGGCCGTTACTGCCAGTGGTGATCATTGACGATTCGCGCCAACTGGTCACGACCTATCGCGGTGCCTTGCTCGAGTCCAAGGAAGTCGACCGTCTGACCTTGACCGCCGGACGGCTGACGGAGATCGGGGCGCGTAATTCCTCCAACTACGAAAAGCTGTACCTGCAGACCGGCTCCGGCGTGCGCCACGGCAGCGACGGCCTTAACCTCGCTGGCGCCAGTTATGCCTTCACCCCTTCGTTGACCGGCACCTACTTCTACGCGCAACTGGAAGACATCTATCAGCAGCACTACCTGGGTATCACCCATCTGGCTGATCTGGGCGGCGGTTATGGGCTAAAGACCGACCTGCGTTACTTCAACAACAGCGAAGACGGCGATGCCCTCTACGGCGACATCGACAACCGTTCCTACGGTGCAATGACCTCGCTGAAAAAGGGCGGGCACCGCTTCGGCGTGGGGTACCAGCGCATGCTCGGTGACAGCAACTTTCCGACCCTGGGCGGTTATGTCCCGCAGCCGTTTCTGGTGAACTGGTCGCGGGTCGGGTTCATCAAGCCCAACGAAAAATCCTGGCAGGCCCGTTATGACTACGATTTCGCCGCCCTCGGCGTACCCGGCCTGAATTTCATGACCCGCTACTTCAAGGGTACGTCGGTGGACCGTGGCGACAACCTCAGCCAGGCGGCGGAGCAGGAGCGTGACCTGGTGCTGTCTTATGTGGTGCAAAGTGGCCCGCTCAAAGGCGTGGGGGTGGAGGCCGGCAACGTCGTTGCCAAATTCAGCCACGGCAATGACTGGGTGGAGAACCGCCTGATCACCACTTACACCTGGAAATTTTGGTAACGTCCTGCCCTCAAATCGAACGCGGTTGTGCGCTGAAGTGACGCCTTGGGTAGCGCATTGCCCATGGCGTTGACCATGGCCGGCACCGTTGCTGTGCGCGTCAACGCCGCTCAACGCCGCTCAACGCGTTCGATATCCAGATAGTTTCCGATTACTAGCCAAAAAATGCGGATATCGCCTGTTCGCACCGGCTGGGCATAGCCCTTGCAAACCCAATGTAAATACGCGCCGAAGAGCGTGTCGATGTCTATTGCCGTGGGTGTACTGAGATGACCGAACCAAATGTTGCCCAGTTTCGAGATATCCGCATAGATCGCTACGACCTGGCCGGTGCCCGTGCGTGGATGGCCGGTATTTGCGGGCCGCACGAACTGCAGACTAGCCAGCCAAACCGGATTCAGTTTCACCACAAGGCCAATGTGTTCAAATCGATGTCCACGACCTTGGGCAGGATGGAATACGGCACCGACGTGACCATCGGCGTCGAGGATGCCGAACACCTCAATTGCTACAGTCTCAGCCTGCCGATTCGCGGCGAGCAGGAGTTGGTCAAGGACGGTCGCCGGTTGTACTCCAGCCAGGACCAGGGCCTGATCGTGACCCCCCACGAAACCCAGGCGCTGACCATGGCCGGTGACTGCCACAAGATCTCCGTGGTGATCACCCGCATGGCCATGCGCCAGACCCTGGAAGGCATGCTGCAGCGCCCGCTGGAAATGCCGCTGAAATTCGAGCCGGTGATGGACGCGGTCAACGGTGCCTCTGCTTCCTGGTGGCGGCTGGCCCGTTACTACATCGATGAGCTGGAGCGCGGCCAGGGTCTGTTCAATCAAGTGTTCTTCACCCGCGATATCGAAAGCGCGCTGATCAAGGGTCTGATCCTTTCCCAGCCCAACAACTACAGTGCCGAACTGCGTGACCAACTGGGCGTCAAGTTGCCGTACTACCTGGTGCGCGCCAAGGACTTCATCGAAAGCAACGCCCGCGAAGACATGCACCTGGAAGACATCGAGGCGGCAGCAGGTGTGTCCCGCTTCAAACTGTTCGAAGGCTTTCGCAAGCACTTCGGCGTCTCGCCCATGGCTTACCTGAAAAAGTATCGCCTCGGCGCGGTGCGCCAGGAAATCCTAGAAGACGCCTCGGTGCGCAACATCTCGGTGATCGCGATGTGTTGGGGGTTCTCGCATCTGGGTCGGTTCGCCAGCGAGTACCGCAAGCTGTTCAACGAAACGCCCAGCGCCACTCTGCAACGCAGCGAAGCTCGTCGCAATCGGTCGCTTTGAGATGACGACCTTACAAGCCGCCACCGCCAACAGCGTGGGCCTGAACTTGTCGCTGATGTGCCGCGAGCCGGTCTTCACCAGCCGCTCGGCGCAGGAAACCCAGCGTTTGATGGGGCAAGCGCTGGTGGAACATGAGTTGGATTGGCCACGGGGCGGCGTCGATACGGCGCTCTATCGTGGCCAGGTTGCCAGCTGCGAACTCTATGCGCTGCGCTACGGTGGCCAGGTAGAAATCCGGCCGCAGCCTTTCGAAGATTTCGTGCTGGTACAGATGCCGCTGCGCGGCAGGGCCACCCTGGATTCCGACGGCATGGGCTATAGCGTCAGCCCTGGAGAAGTGGCGATTCTGTCCCCGCGTGAGCAGGCTCGAGTGGTGTGGGAGGAGGGCTGCGAGCAACTGATCCTCAAACTGCCTCGGGCATTGCTCGACGCCAGCCAGAGGGCGCTGGCCGACGACTTGCCATCGGGCTTCACGCTGGCACCGGTCAGCCGCCTGCAACGGCCACTGGCGATGCGCTGGTTTCGACTGGTCAGCGAGTTGCTGGAGCATTTGCCCGAGGGCGAAGCAAGCGCAACGCCTTCGCGCTGGTTGCAGCATCTGGAGCAAAGCCTGCCGCTGTTTCTGCTCAGCCATTGTGGCATTGCGCAACAAGAGTCGCTGTCGCCGCGGCAGCCCACCCGCCAACTGCAAAAAATCGACGCTTGTATGCGCGAACACCTTGTCCAGGGCATCACTCTGGCTGAACTGGCGGTTGCCGTTGGGGTGAGCATCCGCAGCTTGAACACCTTGTGCCAGCGCGAATACGGTCAAAGCCCGATGGACCGCTTGCGCGGATTACGGCTTGAAGCCGCCCGGGAGTTCATGCTGGCGAGGCCGAATTCCAGCGTGACTGAAGTGGCGCTGGAGTTCGGGTTCGGGCATGTGGGGCGGTTTGCCAATTACTATCGGCAGCGGTTTGGAGAGTTGCCGAAGCAGACGATGAAGTCTCAGGCATGAGCGGGTTCAGCTGAATCCCGGCCGGCAGCGCCAAAACGAAAAAACCCGCCGGAAGGCGTAATGCTGTTCACTTAAGGACGAACACTGTATCTGTGGCGAGGGAGCTGGCTCCCGCTGGGGCGCGAAGCGGCCCTAAAATGGGACTGCTGCGCAGTCCAGCGGGAGCAAGCTCCCTCGCCACAGGTTACTTATTGCTCGCTCTATCTCTTAAATGAACGGTATTGCGCCGGAAGGCGGGTTTTTGGTGGTCAGAGATTTTGAAACCCTTCTCTGAACATAATCTGGCACGACCTGGACTCGAACAGAAAAATAAGCATTTGTTCTACAATGAAATTACTCTGTTTTTTAGTATATATATCCCTACGATTATCCTAATCCAGCCCGTATTTTATTGGAGTTCTTTCGATATCCCTGGATCAGGAAAAACCATTCGAGTTTCCGCTCTTTTTGAGACAACGCGAGCATCTGAGTCATCTCGCTGCCAACCGCCGCCCAATGCTTTGAACGTGGCCACTGCAGCGCGAGCCGATTCAGTTTGTGCCTGGGCTCTGCCATCAGATGCCGCTAGGAGATGTTCATCGGCATCCAGCACTTCGATCAAGCTGACCACGCCTTTTTCATAGGCGGCAAACGATGTCGCTCTGGCTTTCGCATACGCCGACTCGCCCTGGGCGAGCTGGGTCGATTGTTGCTCGCGGTTGATCCGTGCCGAAACAGCGCTTTCCACATCTTCGCAGGCCCGCAGAACGGACTGGCGGTAAGCGGCCAAGGCTTCGGCTTCCTGGCCCTTTGCCAAATCAATCTGGGCGTTGATGCGGCCAAAATCGAACAGCCGCCAGCGTAATCCCAGTGCCGCCGAAGCCTGACTGGCGCCGTTGCTGAACAGGTTTGCGCTGGATACCGATGTAGCACTGCCGAGCAGCGCAGCCACAGACAGTTTGGGGTAGTACTCGGACATGGCTTCGCCGATGCGCGCGCTGGATGCCGCAAGACGGCGCTCCGCGACGATCAAGTCTGGACGCCGACGCAGCAGGTCGGCTGGAGCGCCCATGTCCGAGAGGCCTGGCACCTCAGGGATGGGCGCCAGCTTAGTCAACTGCGCGCTGTAAGTGCCGGGCGCCTTGCCCAACATGACATCCAGCGCATTCATTGCCGTGTCAATGCCTGCTTGCAGTACCGGCACGGTGGCCTGCGCTTGGTTCAGCGCGCCTTGGGTCTGGTTCAACTGCAGTTCAGCCGCCAGGCCTTTTGCGTAGAGATGTTCGATGGTGGTGAGCAGTTGTTGTCGTGTGTCTACTTGCTGCCGGGCAATTTCCAGACGTGCTTGCAGGCCACGGATGCTGATGTAAAGGTCGGCTGTTTGCGCGACCACTGCCAGGCGTGTGGCAATCGCTCCGGCTTGCGAGGCCTGATAATCGGCGAAGGCCGCTTCTTTACCTCGGCGCAGCCCGCCAAACACATCCAGCTCCCAACTGGCATTCAAATTCGCCTCATAGGCACTGCCGTAGCGATTATAGGAAGGGTCTGAATTCAGCACTTGGCCTAACGGAGTCTCCAATGACTGTCGGGCTCGGGCCGCTTGACCGTTGACGGTGGCCGACGGCAGGAGTGCTGCGTTAGCGGCCCCCAAACCGGCGCGAGCCTGATCGATCCTTGCGCTTGCCTGGGCTAAATCGAGGTTCTGTTCAAGTGCTCGATTTATCAGCTGACTGAGTATCGGGTCATTAAATGCGTTCCACCAAGCGGCGAGATCGGCATTTGCGGCGGCCACTTGTCGTGCCTTGGACGTTTGCGCCGAGAAATGCTCGGGCAATTCCACACGGGGTTTTGAGTAGTCGGGGCCCACTGCGCAACCTGCAACCATACCCAAACACAGTAAGACGGCGAAACGAGGAGGAGGGTACATGCGATACCTGCGAAAGGGTCGGTTTGTGACGATATTACAATTTGGTCACAAGTTGTCAACCACCTTTGGGATGAGTAAGCTGCTCGCATGAATCAGCCATCAGTTTCTTCGCCCAGCGCCCGTGGCCCAGCCGATCACGACATTCGAGACCAGATTGTCGCGGCGGCCAACGAACATTTCAGTCAATACGGTTATGGCAAAACAACGGTTTCTGACCTAGCCAAGGCCATCGGCTTTTCCAAGGCTTACATCTACAAATTCTTTGAATCCAAGCAGGCGATTGGTAACGCTATCTGTACCAATTGCCTGACTGAAATCGTTGCGGCAGTGGAGCAAGCCATCAATGTAGACGGCATCTCGCCGACTGAACGTTTTCGGCGCCTGGTCAAAACCTTAATCGCTACAGGTGTGAGCCTGTTCTTTAACGACCGTAAACTCTACGACATCGCAGCGTTCGCCGCGTCGGAGCGATGGCCCAGCTCACAAGTCTATGACGCTCAGATCAAGAGCTTCGTGTTGCAAATCGTGCGTGAGGGGCGAGAGCTCGGTGAGTTTGAACGCAAGACTCCGCTGGACGAGACGGTAGAGGCGATTCATCTCGCTCTGCGGCCCTTCATCAATCCTCTGCTATTGCAGTACAACCTCGATTTTGTTGAAGAAGCCCCTTCTCTCATCTCCAATCTTGTTCTGCGCAGCCTGATGCCTTAAACCTCTGCTGACGGATGCGCTGCGCATCCGTATCAGCGTGTGCGCCTGAAAAAACTAGATATCGAGCCTCTTTGCTTTGCTCTGATCAAGTGGGCGATGTTCATTCGTCTCGGTAGTGACTATTGACATAAATGGTCACTTGAATAAGCATGGTGCATCCGCTACCGAGAGGTCTTTATGATCCAGCGCCACCGCATGTCAGCCATTTTCATTGTCTTGTTGCCGTTTGCCCTAGCGGCCTGCAACGAGGCCACGCCTGCCGATCCTCGCCTTCAAGTGCCCTTGGTGCGCATCGGCGTGGTTCAACCCTCCGCGCCTGCGGCACGGGTATTCACCGGTATCGTCGCGGCCCGAGTTCAGAGCGATCTCGGTTTTCGGGTACCTGGGAAGGTCTTGGAGCGTTTGGTGGATGCTGGACAGAGTGTCAAGCGCGGGCAGCCACTTATGCGAATCGATGCCAACGACCTGACGCTGACCGCGCGGGCACAGCAGGAAGCGGTACTGGCCGCCATGGCCCGAGCTCGGCAGGCCTCCGATGACGAGCTTCGCTACCGTGATCTGGTGTCCGTCGGAGCGGTATCTGCTTCAGCTTACGCAGGGTTCAAAGCAGCTGCCGACTCGGCGAAAGCCCAACTCAACGCTGCCCAGGCCCAGGCTGATGTGGCGAAAAACGCGACCGGTTATTCGACGTTGCTGGCGGATGCTGACGGGGTGGTAGTGGATACCTTGGCGGAGCCGGGGCAGGTAGTTGGCGCAGGGCAGGTGGTGGTACGCGTTGCCCATTCAGGGCAGCGCGAGGCCGTGATCCAGTTACCCGAGACGCTACGTCCTGCGCTGGACTCGGCGGCGACGGTTGAGCTATACGGCCAGCACCAGACTGCAGGTAAAGCGCGTTTACGCCAGTTGTCCGACTCTGCCGACCGACAGACCCGAACGTTTGAAGCGCGTTATGTGCTGGAGGGGGCACTCTCCAACGCCACCCTGGGTTCGACAATCTCAGTGGTTATCGCTGACACGGATGTTGCTGATGCCAAGGAATTACAGGTGCCCATGGGGGCCCTCTACGACGCCGGTAAAGGCCCGGGGGTCTGGGTGGTGGGCGGGGAACCTGAGCAGGTGGCATGGCGCCCGATCAAGGTTCGCGGCCTGAATAATGAGGCCAGCGTGCGCGTGACGGGGGATCTGCAGGTGGGTGATCGTGTTGTCGCATTGGGTGCTCACTTGCTGAGCGAGGGAGAGAAGGTCAGGACTGAACTCGCCGATGCTCCGCAAAATTCAGTGGTTGAGGTAAGTCGATGAGCGGCTTCAATCTTTCGGCGCTGGCCGTACGCGAGCGCTCAATCACCCTGTTTTTGATCCTGCTGATTTCTGTGGGTGGGTTGTACGCCTTCTTCAAACTGGGGCGTGCGGAAGATCCCGCATTCACCATTAAACAAATGACGGTGGTCACCGCCTGGCCTGGGGCGACGGCCCAGGAGATGCAAGACCAGGTGGTAGAAAAGCTGGAAAAACGCATGCAGGAACTGCGTTGGTACGATCGGACCGAGACCTTTACCCGGCCCGGCTTGGCATTCACTACGGTGTACCTGCTCGACAGCACGCCCCCCTCAGCCGTCCAGGAGGAGTTTTACCAGGCGCGCAAGAAAATCCTGGATGAGCAGAAGGGGTTGCCGTCTGGGGTGATCGGCCCGATGGTCAATGATGAGTATTCCGATGTCACCTTCGCGCTCTATGCGCTCAAGGCCAAGGGCGAGCCCCAACGTCTGTTGGTGCGCGAAGCCGAGAGCTTGCGCCAGCGTCTGCTGCATGTGGCGGGTGTGAAGAAGGTCAACATCATCGGTGAACAGGCCGAGCGCGTTTTTGTCGAGCTGTCCTACGAGCGTCTGGCGACACTGGGCATTTCTGCACGAGACATCTTCAGTGCGTTGAACACGCAAAACATGATAACGCCGGCCGGTTCGGTAGAAGCGAAGGGGCCCCAGGTTTTCATCCGCCTGGATGGCGCGTTTGATGACCTGCAGAAGATTCGCAATACCCCGCTGACAGTGCAGGGCAGAACCCTCAAGTTGTCCGATGTGGCTGAGGTCAAGCGCGGTTATGAGGACCCCGCGACATTCCTGGTACGCAACAACGGCGAGCCGGCACTGTTGCTCGGCGTGGTCATGCGCGATGGCTGGAACGGCCTGGATTTGGGGAAGTCGCTGGACGCTGAGGCCACAGCGATCAACGAGCAGATGCCTTTGGGCATGAGCCTGACCAAGGTCACGGATCAGGCGGTGAATATTGGCGCCTCCGTCAACGAGTTCATGGTGAAGTTTTTTGCTGCCTTGGGCGTGGTGCTGCTGGTGTGTTTTCTCAGCATGGGCTGGCGTGTCGGCGTTGTGGTTGCCGCAGCGGTGCCGCTGACTCTGGCGGCCGTGTTCATTGTCATGGCGGCCACGGGCAAAGACTTCGATCGAATTACCCTGGGCTCGTTGATTCTGGCGCTGGGGCTGCTGGTGGACGATGCAATCATTGCCATTGAAATGATGGTGGTGAAGATGGAGGAGGGCTACGACCGAATCAAGGCCTCCGCTTATGCCTGGAGCCACACGGCCGCGCCGATGTTGTCGGGGACGTTGGTGACGGCGATCGGCTTTATGCCCAACGGTTTTGCCAAGTCGACCGCTGGTGAGTACACCGCGAACATGTTCTGGATCGTTGGCATTGCGCTGATCACTTCCTGGGTGGTGGCTGTGGTGTTTACCCCTTACCTGGGCGTCAAACTGCTGCCGCAGATCAAGGTGCCTGAAGGCGGGCATACGGCGATTTACGGTACACCGAACTACCAGCGTTTCAGGCGCCTGCTGGGCAGTGTGATCCGCCGCAAAGGCCTGGTGGCGACATCCGTCGTGGGCTTGTTTGTTGTTGCGATTCTGGGCATGGGCGTGGTCAACAAGCAGTTCTTCCCCACGTCCGACCGACCTGAGGTGCTGGTTGAGGTGCAGATGCCTTACGGCACCTCTATCGAACAGACTGATGTGGCGGCGGCCAAGGTCGAGGCGTGGTTGGCTCAGCAGCCGGAGGCCAAGATCGTCACTGCTTACATTGGCCAGGGCGCGCCGCGGTTCTACTTGGCGATGGCCCCTGAACTACCCGATCCATCCTTCGCAAAAATCGTCGTCCTGACCGCGAATCAGCAAGAGCGTGAGGCGCTCAAGCTCCGCCTCAGACAAGCGGCGGCCGATGGCTTGGCGCCTGAAGCCCGCGTGCGGGTGACGCAGTTGGTATTTGGTCCTTACTCACCGTATCCGGTGGCCTTTCGGGTGATGGGCGCCAACCCCGCAGTGTTGCGGGATATCGCCGCGCAGGTGCGTGAGGTCATGACCGCCAGCCCCATGATGAGGACCGTCAACACCGACTTGGGCGAGCGCGTGCCGGCACTTCATCTCACGCTGGATCAGGATCGCCTGCAAGCATTCGGCTTGACCTCGACCGATGTCGCGCAACAGCTGCAATTTCTGCTCACGGGGGTGCCTGTCACCGAGGTGCGTGAGGACATTCGTTCGGTTCAGGTGGTCGCTCGCTCCGCTGGTGAGACGCGTCTGGATCCATCGAAAATTGCCGCCTTCACGCTGACCGGCGTCCAAGGCCAGCGCGTTTCGCTGTCCCAGGTAGGGGCGGTGGATGTGCGCATGGAAGAGCCCATCCTGCGACGTCGTGATCGGACGCCGACCATCACCGTGCGCGGTGACGTGGCTGAAGGTCTTCAGCCTCCCGATGTCTCCAACGCCTTGATAACGCAGTTGCAACCCATCATCGAAAAGCTGCCGGCGGGCTACCGCATTGAGTTTGCCGGCGCGATCGAGGAGTCGGGTAAAGCAAACAAGGCATTGCTGCCGTTGTTCCCGATCATGATCGCGCTGATGTTGCTGACCATCGTCATTCAGGTGCGCTCGATGTCGGCAATGATGATGGTGTTCGCCACCGCGCCTTTGGGCCTGATTGGTGTGGTGCCAATTCTGCTGCTGTTCCAGCAGCCGTTCGGGATCAACGCCTTGGTGGGATTGATTGCCTTGTCAGGGATTCTGATGCGCAACACGCTGATCCTCATTGGCCAGATTCACTCTAATAAGCAAGCCGGTCTGTCGCCTTATGACGCAGTGGTCGAAGCCACTGTGCAGCGTGCACGGCCAGTGATTCTCACGGCGTTGGCGGCGATGCTGGCGTTCATTCCGCTGACCCATTCGGTGTTCTGGGGAGCGCTGGCGTACACCCTGATTGGCGGTACGTTTGCCGGCACAGTGCTGACCTTGGTGTTCCTGCCAGCGATGTACGCCCTCTGGTTCAAGATCAAGCCTGAGCCCGCGCATGAGCTTGCAGCGAACACTCATGTTGCTTGATACCTGCGTGCCTGGATCGTCTCAAAAAGGAAAATCGATATGAGCTCGTTGGCCCAGTTTACTCAACAGTTTGATCCCGCTGCGCCCTTCGTGGCTCCGGCCAACTGGCTCCAGGGAAGAACTGTGTTTGACGGGCTATCTGCAGCCCTGTCATTGCAGGCGGTGTTGTTTGAGGCATGGCCGGATTGTGGGCACGCCAGACCGTAGCGATTTTTACCTAGCGTGCAGTGAACTCAGCGCAACAGTTGTTTCTGCTATCCCACCTTCAGTGATTACCGCTTGCCACCGATCACTGTGCGCTTTGACCGTGCCGTAATGCCAGCCGCCAAACAGGTCTTTCAACGCCTATGGCCCGGCATAGCTCAATTGCCGGCCGTAGCCAAAATTCCGCCCATTCCTTCTACCGACCAATGCCATGATCAAATTACTCTCGAAGCCAAACCGTTGAAACTTTCCCTCACGTCATCCCGCCAAGAATGTTGAGTGTTATCAGGGATCAAGGCCCCTGCGACCTGTGAGGGTTGTCCACTAACGCGGGACTGGCGGCTCTTTACGACCGGGAGCATGGGCATCTCATGATCTGGCCTCCTGAACACCTCCGAAGAAGTGGGCGGGTGGAGGCTGTACTGGCTGACGAGACCAACGCCGCGAGATCCTGAGTCAGGTGAAGGCAGTGAGGCGATGACCAGGGCGCGCCTGACTGTCAGTCAGGTGCAGTCCATTCCCTGGGCTGCGGCACCATCATCTGCATCGCTGTTGCTGGTGACTTCGGTATTTGTCACGCCGATTGTCACGAGGGGGAATGCCGCAAAGCCTTGTACTAGGTGGGCTGCAGCAGCGGTAGGAGCGCCCGTCTCTTTCCGGGAGAAAGAGACGGGCGCAGGTTGGCGCAGTGAAATGGCCAAGCGAATAGGTTGCTGCAGAGCAGCTATGAAAGGGGATGAGTTGCCGCAGTGGGCACACTGGTAAAAGTAGGCATCCATCACATCGCTGTGACCGTGCGAGCCGCCGGACGCTAATCGCACTTTGGGAGAACCACCACGGTGTGGCGTAACCTTAAAGGTTCTGGCTACCTGGGTTGCTGTCAACGACAGCGCTTTGCCCGACCTTTTCTACGCCTGTGGAGAATTCGGGTCAAGGCTCGAATTGTTGGGAGTTCTGCGGCTGCGGATGAAATTATCCACCGATGGAAATCAGTGGTTTTCCGCAGACAATTGTGTGGGCTTTAGATTTTTTAAGTGAGGTCCATCCAAACAGGGCGGCTTTGCAGCCCCACTTGGATGGATCCGCGTGGACAAGCGGATCACTGAGATATGAAGACCGAGCGCTTACTCAGTTGCGCCACGTTTTGCTTTTAGGCGAGTGACGTTCGCACCCGTCTGATTGGCGAATTCGCGTGGGCTGACATGCTTCTGCTGATTAGCCTCAAGGTAGCGACTCCACCAGTTCATGATCAGCCTGCGCTCCTCGATGAACTCTGCCTTGTGGATGTAAGCGGCGCGGACGTTGTTGCGTTCCTTGTGGCTCATCTGCCGCTCGATGGCTGAGTCCGTCCACAAACCTGACTCGATCAGTGCGCTGCAGGCCATCGAACGAAACCCATGGCCACAGATCTCGGATTTGGTGTCGTACCCCATCTTCCGAAGCGCGCTGTTCACCGTGTTTTCGGACATTGGTTTCCAAGACTTGGTATCGCCTGCGAACACCAAGTCAAATTTGCCTGTGATTGCGTGGATCTGCTCGAGCAGGGCGATCGCTTGCGGCGATAAGGGTACAAGATGGATATCGCCTGCCATCTTCGTACCCCTTGTGGAAAAGGGTACGCCTTCCAACGCTGGTCGCGTGTCGGGTATTTCCCAGGCGCCACGTTTGAGGTCGAACTCGCTCCAGCGGGCGAAGCGCAGCTCGCTGGAGCGTACAAACACGTGCAGCGACAGCAAGACCGTCAGCCGGGTAAGTGCCCGGCCTTTATAGGTGTCGATCCGTTCCTGCAATTCAGGCAGGCGCGATAAGGATAAAGCGGGGCGGTGGACGACCCGCGAGGCTTTGATCGAGCCTTCGAGGTCGTAAGCAGGGTTTACGGTGATGAGCCGGAGGCGCTTTGCTTCGCGCATGATGCTCTGCAGGTAGTTTTGTACCCTTAAAGCAACGTCTATCGTTCCGCGCCTCTTGATCACTTCCAGGGGGCGCATAAGGTCGTGGGTGTCGAGGTCGACAATGGCGCGGGCGCCGATCAGCGGGAAGAGGTGAGTTTTGAGGCGACTCATCACTGTCTTGGAATAGTCCGGTGCCCACTTGGCTGACATTTCCGTGTGCCAGCCGAGGGCAACGCTTTCAAAGGTGCGGCCTTTGATCAGAGCGTCCGTCTTGGCTTGGTTCTTGGCTCCTATAGGGTCAATGCCATCCGCCAGCATTCGCTTGGACTCCAAGCGCTTGCGGCGCGCAGCCGCGAGGCCAACGATGGGGTAGTTGCCGAATGAGGTCAGTCCTTCCCGGCCATTGGGTTGGACTAGAAGGTAAAGGCCGTCGCCGTCGAAAAGCTTGTAGGCGCGGTCTGTGGGCTTGGCCGAACGGCAAGTGGAGTCGGAGAGTGGAGCAGTAGTGCGCGACATAAGGGCACTCCCTTTTATCGAGCTGACCTTCTACCCCAAACTCTATCCTTAAAACGGTTGGTATCCACCAGGATTCACGAGAATCCGACAGAACGCCAAAACGAAAAAACCCGCCAGAAGGCGGGTTTTTCGGGGGGGTCAGAGATTTTGAAAGCCTTCTCTGGAACCTTGTCTGGCTCCACGACCTGGACTCGAACCAGGGACCCAGTGATTAACAGTCACTTGCTCTACCAACTGAGCTATCGCGGAATGGCGCGTATCTTACTGATTCAAAAAGAGAAGTCAAGCATCGAATAACAATTTGAGCGAGTCATCGGGACGGGCGGTGGTTTAGCGGCGATTGGCGGTTACCAGAATCACCCCAGAGGTCTACCATGGCCGCCCGGAAGTGGTTACACGCGCTACCGTCCATTCGCCAAAAAGGTACGCGTCATGAATCATCCAGCCATCACCCATCAAAACCATGGGGTGCGTGCATGAGCATCGCCCAGATCAGCCTGCCCAAAGGTGTCGGCCCGCACGCCGAAAAACTGTTCGACGCCATTACTCAGGCCAGTACGGCTGACGAATTAAACCGCGCGGGCGGTAAGGCCGAAGGTTTTGTCCTGGGCCTGGAAAGCACTAAAGCGATCAAGAGCCAGGTCGCGGAATCGCTGTATGTCGCCTACGACGACGCTGCCAGCCAGCGTGCGACCGAACTGGCTTAACCGCCGAAGGTAATCGTGCCAAGCATCAGTTTGGCGTAGAGCGCCGTGGCCCCCAATTGCACCAGCCACAGGGCCAGGCCGCCGAGGAATACACCAGCAGCGACTTGCATTACCAGGTTGTTGCCACGTTTTGTCGGGGCGCGGGGGATGAAGTGATCCAGATCATCCAGGTCATCGCGGTCGGCGCGCAGGTCATCGTTTTTCATGTGGGTTCTCGCAGGAATTCCAGGGTGTATACAAGTCTGTGGAGTTTAGAGGGCAGAGCCACTGCTTTGAGATTAATCTGCAACAAATAAAAAACGGGAAGCCATATGGCTTCCCGTTTTTCATTTCAAGGCGTAATCAGATGACCTGGACGATAGCGTCCGTCACAACCTTGATGTTGCTCTGGTTCAGTGCGGCTACGCAGATGCGGCCGGTGTCCAGCGCGTAGATGCCGAACTCGTTGCGCAGACGGTGAACTTGCTCAACCGTCAGGCCGGAGTACGAGAACATGCCGCACTGACGACCGACGAAGCTGAAATCGCGCTGAGGCGCTTTTTGTGCCAGCAGGTCGACCATCTGGGTGCGCATGCCACGAATGCGCAGGCGCATTTCGGCCAGTTCGGCTTCCCACTGGGCGCGCAGTTCCGGGCTGTTCAGCACCGCAGCGACAACGCTGGCACCGTGGGTCGGCGGGTTGGAGTAGTTGGTGCGGATCACGCGTTTGACTTGCGACAACACACGCGCGCTTTCTTCTTTCGATTCGCTGACGATCGACAGGGCACCAACGCGCTCGCCGTACAGCGAGAACGACTTGGAGAACGAGCTGGAGGCGAAGAAAGTCAGGCCCGACTCAGCGAACAGACGCACGGCGGCGGCGTCTTCGTCGATGCCATCGCCAAAGCCCTGGTAGGCCATGTCGAGGAATGGCACGTGGCCTTTGGCTTTGACGACTTCCAGGACGTTTTTCCAGTCCGCCGGGCTCAGGTCCACGCCGGTCGGGTTGTGGCAGCAGGCGTGCAGCACAATGATCGAGCCGTTTGGCAGCGCGTTCAGGTCTTCCAGCATGCCGGTACGGTTCACGTCGTGGGTCGCGGCGTCGTAGTAACGGTAGTTCTGTACAGGGAAGCCGGCGGTTTCGAACAGGGCGCGGTGGTTTTCCCAGCTTGGGTCGCTGATCGCCACGACGGCGTTCGGCAGCAGTTGCTTGAGGAAGTCGGCACCGATCTTCAGTGCGCCAGTACCGCCAACGGCCTGGGTGGTGATGACGCGGCCAGCAGCAATCAGCGGCGAATCATTGCCGAACAGCAATTTCTGCACAGCCTGGTCGTAGGCGGCGATGCCGTCGATTGGCAGGTAGCCACGGGAAACGTGTTGAGCGGCGCGAATGGTTTCGGCTTCGACAACGGCGCGCAGGAGTGGAATTCGCCCCTCCTCGTTGCAGTAAACACCGACTCCCAGGTTGACTTTGTTGGTCCGGGTATCGGCGTTGAATGCTTCGTTGAGGCCCAGGATTGGATCGCGTGGTGCCATTTCGACAGCGGAGAACAGGCTCATTATTGCGGCGGCTCTGAATGGAGTGTGGAGGGACGTGTCGCGCTCCAGCCGAATGCACTAGAGCGGTGCACAAACGGGGAGCTAGTATAGAGGCCATCGGCGATGGCTGGCGACAGGCGAATCAGCATTTCGGGTAAGTTTTTCCGATTATTTCTCGACCGGTAGTCGATTGGCGTCGGCAAAGGTTTTGCGCGATGTAGGACGTTTGCCTTGAAAGCGCTGGCAATCGGCTCCACATTGAGCACAATCCAGTTTTTTCTTCGGGCGACATCGGTCGTTTGCGGTCTTTCTCGTTCGTGCCGTTTATACCGGCAAGAGTGAACCAGAGGTATTTCATGTCTGAATTCCAGCTAGTCACCCGTTTCGAGCCCGCCGGCGATCAGCCGGAAGCCATCCGCCTGATGGTCGAGGGCATCGAAGCCGGGCTGGCGCACCAGACGCTGCTCGGTGTGACCGGCTCGGGCAAGACCTTCAGCATCGCCAACGTGATCGCCCAGGTACAGCGCCCGACCCTGGTGCTGGCGCCGAACAAGACCCTGGCGGCGCAGTTGTACGGGGAGTTCAAGGCGTTCTTCCCGAACAACGCGGTGGAATACTTCGTTTCCTATTACGACTACTACCAGCCGGAAGCCTACGTGCCGTCCTCGGACACCTTCATTGAGAAGGATGCGTCGATCAACGACCACATCGAACAGATGCGTTTGTCGGCGACCAAGGCCTTGCTCGAGCGCAAGGACGCGATCATCGTCACCACAGTGTCCTGCATCTACGGTCTGGGCAGCCCGGAAACCTATTTGAAGATGGTGTTGCACGTGGATCGAGGCGACCGGCTCGATCAGCGTGAATTGCTGCGACGCCTGGCTGACCTGCAATACACCCGCAACGACATGGATTTTGCCCGTGCGACCTTCCGCGTGCGTGGCGATGTGATCGACATCCACCCGGCGGAATCCGATTTCGAGGCGATCCGCATCGAGCTGTTCGACGATGAAGTGGAAAGCCTGTCGGCGTTCGATCCGCTGACCGGCGAAGTCATTCGCAAACTGCCGCGCTTCACCTTCTACCCGAAGAGCCACTACGTGACGCCACGGGAAACCCTGATGGGTGCGGTCGAAGGCATCAAGGTCGAGTTGAAGGAGCGCCTGGAATATCTGCGCTCCAACAACAAACTGGTGGAAGCCCAGCGCCTGGAGCAGCGCACCCGTTTCGACCTGGAGATGATCCTCGAGCTGGGTTACTGCAACGGCATCGAAAACTACTCGCGCTATCTGTCCGGCCGCGAAGCCGGCGCGGCGCCACCAACCCTTTACGACTACCTGCCGGCCGATGCCTTGCTGGTGATCGACGAGTCCCACGTCAGCGTTCCGCAGGTTGGCGCCATGTACAAGGGCGACCGCTCGCGCAAGGAAACCCTGGTCGAATACGGTTTCCGCCTGCCTTCGGCCCTGGACAACCGGCCGATGCGTTTCGATGAGTGGGAAAGCATCAGCCCGCAGACGATTTTCGTCTCGGCGACCCCGGGCAACTATGAAGCCGAGCACGCCGGGCGCGTCATTGACATGGTGGTGCGCCCGACCGGGCTGGTGGACCCACAAATCGAGATCCGCCCGGCACTGACCCAGGTCGACGACTTGCTGTCGGAAATCAGCAAGCGCGTCGCTCTGGAAGAGCGGGTACTCGTCACCACGCTGACCAAGCGCATGGCCGAGGATTTGACCGATTACCTGGCCGACCACGGCGTGCGCGTGCGTTACCTGCACTCGGACATCGACACCGTGGAGCGGGTCGAGATCATCCGCGACCTGCGCCTCGGCACCTTCGATGTGCTGGTGGGCATCAACCTGTTGCGTGAAGGCCTGGACATGCCGGAAGTCTCGCTGGTGGCGATCCTCGATGCCGACAAGGAAGGCTTCCTGCGTTCCGAGCGCTCGCTGATCCAGACCATCGGCCGGGCGGCGCGTAACCTCAATGGTCGGGCGATTCTCTACGCCGACCGGATTACCGGTTCCATGGAGCGGGCCATTGGTGAAACCGAGCGCCGTCGCGACAAGCAGATCGCCTTCAACCTGGCCAATGGCATCACCCCCAAAGGCGTGTTCAAGGACGTTGCCGACATCATGGAAGGCGCCACTGTGCCCGGTTCGCGCAGCAAGAAGCGCAAGGGCATGGCCAAGGCTGCCGAGGAAAACGCCCGGTACGAAGCCGAACTGCGCTCACCGGGCGAGATCGCCAAGCGTATCAAAGCCCTGGAAGAGAAGATGTATCAGCTTGCTCGGGATCTTGAGTTCGAAGCGGCGGCGCAGATGCGCGACGAGATTACCAAGTTGCGCGAGCGGTTGATCACTGTTTGATTTGCGGTGACTGGAGCGGCCTCATCGCGAGCAGGCTCGCTCCTACAGTTGATCGAGTTGTCATGACCGGCGCGGTCCAATGTGGGAGCGATCCTGCTCGCGAAGGGGCCAGTCTTGGCACCACAATACTTGACTAGTGCGCCTCACCCGCCTTCAACCCCTGCGGCAATTTCTTGGTCAGCAACACCGCCACCATGCTGATCCCCAGCGCAATCCCGACAAAGTGAAACGCATCGTTATAGGCCATGATCGACGCCTGTTGGTGGGCGATCTCGCTGAGTTTGCCCAGTGCTGCCGTTTCATTGCCCAGCCGGTCGGCCAGCGAGGCGATCCGTTCAGCCACCTGCGGATTGCTCGGCACGATGGATTCACGCAGGTAGTCAAAGTAAACCTTGGTCCGCGCATCCAGCAGCGTGGCGAGCAGGGCGATGCCGATGGCGCCGCCGAGGTTGCGCAGGATGTTGAACAGGCTCGAGGCCGATCCCGCATCCTGGGGCAGGATGTAGGCGGTGGCGATCAGCGAGATGGTGACCATGATCAGCGGCTGCCCCAGGGCGCGGATGATCTGGATCTGATTGAACTGCGGCCCGGCAAAGTCCGGGTTCAGCACGCCCGAAGAGAAACTCGCCAACCCGAACAGCCCGAAGCCCAAGGTGCACAGCCATTTCGGCGAGACGAACTTCATCAACTTGGGCACCAGCGGGATCAGGAACAGCTGCGGCACGCCCATCCACATGATCACTTCACCGATCTGCAGGGCGTTGTAGTTCTGGATCTGCGCCAGGTACAGCGGCAACAGGTAGATCGAACCGTACAGCCCGACCCCCATCCCGACGCTGGAAATACTGGATAACCCGAAGTTGCGGTTGCCGAGGATGCCGAGATTGATCAGCGGATTGGGTTTGGAAAACTGCACGATCACAAAGGTGATCAGGCTGACCAGCGCGATGCTGCCCAGGGTCACGATCAGGTTCGACTCCAGCCAGTCCTTGCGATGGCCTTCCTCCAGAAACACCTGCAAGCAACCGAGCCCGACGCCGAGGGTGAGAATGCCGGCGTAGTCGGTGCTTTTCAGCAATTCCCAGTGTGCTTCTTTTTTCTCCAGGCCGTACATCAGGCCGGCGATCATGATCAGGCCGGGCGGGATGTTGATGTAGAAAATGTATTCCCAGCCCCAGTTCTCCGTCAGCCAGCCGCCGAGGGTAGGGCCGATGGACGGGGCGAAGGTGGCGGTCATGGCGAACATGGCCATGCCTTTGGCGCGGTGGTGTTCCGGGAGCTTGATCAAGGTCAGGGTGAACGCCAGCGGAATCAGCGCGCCACCGGTAAAGCCTTGCAGGGCGCGGAATACGATCATGCTTTCCAGGCTCCACGCCATGGAGCAGAGCAGGGACGCGGCCAGGAACCCGAGTGACACCCAAACCGCCAGGCGCCGGGCCGACAGCAACTGCACGAGCCAGGCGGTGAGGGGGATCATGATGATTTCCGCCACCAGGTATGAGGTGGAAATCCACGAGCCTTCTTCCAGCGTTGCAGATAGCGCGCCCTGGATATCCTTGAGCGAGGAGTTGGTGATCTGGATGTCCAGCACCGCCATGAACGCACCGAGCATCACGCTCATCACCGCAATCCAGTCCCGCCGGGTCGGTTCGCCGACCGGGCGGATCAGTTGATCACCGGCCATCGTCAGGGGCGTCTTTGTGGCTCACTTTGGGGATGACATCTTCAGGGGCGTCCTTGATGTTCACCTTGGCGGTGACCGACATGCCCGGGCGGATCTTGCCGCGTAGCGGATTGTCCGCGGCGAAGGTCAGTTTGACCGGAATCCGTTGGACGACTTTGGTGAAGTTGCCCGTGGCATTGTCCGGCGGCAACAGGCTGAACTGCGCCCC
Organism: Pseudomonas sp. GL-RE-26; assembly: GCF_019956275.1. Lineage (NCBI taxonomy): Bacteria > Pseudomonadati > Pseudomonadota > Gammaproteobacteria > Pseudomonadales > Pseudomonadaceae > Pseudomonas > Pseudomonas sp. GL-RE-26. The sequence continues at coordinate 33,249 of NZ_JAHBDI010000006.1, read as the reverse complement.
CGAGGCGGCGAACAGGCTGTCGACCCGGGCCTTGATCGGCGTGTCGCTGTAGGCGTCGAAGGTCAGCTCGGCTTCCTGGCCGGGCTGCATGTGGCCAATCTGGGTTTCCTTGAAGTTGGCCTGAATCCAGATGTCTTCGTCCGGCACGATCGACAACAGGTAGGCGCCGGCCTGCACGTATTGGCCTTCGCGGGCTGCACGCTGGCCGATCAGGCCGCTGATGGGCGCGTGGATTTCGCTGCGGGTCAGGTTCAGTTCGGCCTGGGCCAGGTCGGTTTTTGCGTTGGCGATCTGCGCGTCGAGGCGTTTGATCTCCGCAGTCAGCGCATTGACCTGCTGGCGCTGACCTTGCGCGTCGGCCTGGGCCTTGGCCACTTGCGAGCGGGCGATGTGGTTGTCGGCGGAGAGCGAGGTCACCCGTTCTTCCGAAATAAAGCCTGGTTTGCGCAAGGTTTCGGCGCGGGTCAGGTCGATCTGCGAGCGACCCAGGCTGGCCTGGCTGGACGCGACTTGCGCTTCGCTGGCGGCAATCAGGCTGGCCTGCTGGGTCAGTTTGCTCTGGGCTTGCAGGCGCTCGGCCTCGCGAGTGGCCAGGGCGGCATTGGCGCGGTCGACAGCGAGGCGGAAGTCGTCGCCTTCGAGTTTGACCAGCAACTGGCCTTTCTCGACATGCTGGTTGTCCTGCACTAGCACCTGGTCGATGCGCGCGCCCAATTGGCTCGACACGCGGGTGATCTCGCCCTGGACATAAGCATTGTCGGTGCTTTCATAAAAGCGCCCTTTGAACAGCCAATGGGCAAACAGGCCCCCGGCAATCAACAGGACAATCAGCAGGAACGAGAAGAGGCGACGCTTGAGTTGGGCAGGCATGGGCAAACTGTAGTCGAGAAATTGTAAGGGAAGTTATCAGCAGGCAAATCTGGCATACAGCCGATAAGCGGTAAATGCCGTCGGCTGATATTTGGCCTTTCACCTCCCGATACGGGCGTTACAGACGCAACCTTGGCTTAAATGCCCTGTTCGCTGGAGCCGGGCGGGTGTCGCCTGTTACCATTCGCGCCTTGTTTGAACTTCGCTTTTATTCTTTTCGAGACATGCCATGACCACCGTCCGCACTCGCATCGCGCCATCGCCTACCGGGGATCCCCACGTAGGTACCGCCTACATCGCCTTGTTCAACTATTGCTTTGCCAAGCAGCACGGCGGTGAGTTCATCCTGCGGATCGAAGACACCGACCAACTGCGTTCGACCCGCGAGTCCGAACAGCAGATTTTCGACGCCTTGCGCTGGCTGGGGATCGACTGGAGCGAAGGCCCGGATGTCGGCGGCCCGCACGGTCCTTACCGTCAGAGCGAGCGCGGCGATATTTATCAGAAGTATTGCCAGCAACTGGTCGAGATGGGCCATGCCTTCCCGTGCTTCTGCACCGCCGAAGAGCTGGACCAGATGCGCGCCGAGCAGATGGCCCGCGGTGAAACCCCGCGTTACGACGGCCGTGCGCTGCTGCTGTCCAAGGAAGAAGTCGACCGTCGCCTGGCGGCTGGTGAGCCCCATGTCATCCGGATGAAAGTACCGAGCGAAGGCGTCTGCGTGGTGCCGGACATGCTGCGCGGCGACGTTGAAATCCCGTGGGACCGCATGGATATGCAAGTCCTGATGAAGACCGACGGCCTGCCGACCTACTTCCTGGCCAACGTGGTCGACGACCACCTGATGGGCATCACCCACGTATTGCGTGGCGAAGAATGGCTGCCATCGGCACCGAAGCTGATCCTGCTGTACGAATACTTCGGCTGGGAACAACCGGAGCTGTGCTACATGCCGCTGCTGCGTAACCCGGACAAGAGCAAGCTGTCCAAGCGCAAGAACCCGACCTCGGTGACCTTCTACGAGCGCATGGGCTTCATGCCCGAAGCGATGCTCAACTACCTGGGCCGCATGGGCTGGTCGATGCCGGACGAGCGCGAGAAGTTCTCGCTGCAGGAAATGGTCGACAACTTCGATCTCAAGCGCGTGTCCCTGGGCGGGCCGATCTTCGACATCGAGAAGCTGTCGTGGCTCAACGGCCAGTGGCTGCGCGACCTGCCGGTGGAAGAGTTCGCCACGCGGGTGCAGAAGTGGGCGTTCAATTCCGAATACATGATGAAGATCGCGCCGCACGTGCAGGGCCGGGTCGAAACCTTCAGCCAGGTGGCACCCCTGGCCGGGTTCTTCTTTGCCGGTGGCGTGAACCCCGATGCCAAGCTGTTCGAATCCAAGAAACTCTCGGGCGATCAGGTTCGTCAGTTGATGCAGTTGATCCTGTGGAAGCTCGAAAGCCTGCGTCAGTGGGAGAAGGACAGCATCACCGCGACCATTCAGGCGGTGGTCGAATCCCTGGAGCTGAAGCTGCGTGATGCCATGCCGCTGATGTTCGCTGCGATCACCGGCCAGGCCAGCTCGGTGTCGGTGCTCGATGCGATGGAAATCCTCGGGCCGGACCTGACCCGTTTCCGTCTGCGCCAGGCCATTGACCTGCTGGGCGGCGTGTCGAAGAAAGAAAACAAGGAGTGGGAAAAGCTGTTGGGCGCTATCGCCTGAGCACGCCTGACTCTGCGGTAGCCGTCGGAGGCCGGGATCTTTTGTTCCTGTCCTCCGGCGTTTTCCCCCGAACTTATGGGGCGAGGGCGGTAAGTGGTTGTTATGTCGGCAAAAAATTTTAAATTTTTTGAAAAATAAGTTTGACAGGCTTTCGATACGCCCTTAAGATTCGCCCCGTCCTCAGCGATGACATCAACGATGAGGGGCTATAGCTCAGCTGGGAGAGCGCTTGCATGGCATGCAAGAGGTCGACGGTTCGATCCCGTCTAGCTCCACCAATTTACACTTCAAGGCTTGGCCACACCGGTCTTGAAGCGATCAGCACTCAGCGTTGATCAGTTGTATAGAAGGGTTTGCGTCCCCTTCGTCTAGTGGCCTAGGACACCGCCCTTTCACGGCGGTAACAGGGGTTCGAGTCCCCTAGGGGACGCCAGTTTTACAGAAGCGATGTTGCAAGATGTCGCTCCGCCGCGAGGCGAAAAATCCGGGGCTATAGCTCAGCTGGGAGAGCGCCTGCATGGCATGCAGGAGGTCAGCGGTTCGATCCCGCTTAGCTCCACCAATTTTACAGTTCAAGGTCTGGCCACACCGGCCTTGAATCGATCAGCACTCAGCACTGATCAGTTGTATAGAAGGGTTTGTGTCCCCTTCGTCTAGTGGCCTAGGACACCGCCCTTTCACGGCGGTAACAGGGGTTCGAGTCCCCTAGGGGACGCCACGATTACCCGCTCTGCGGGATTTTATAAGGGTCATTCAATTATTGAATGGCCCTTTTGTTTGTCTGGCGTTTGGCCAAATTCCCCCATTTCCAAAAAAACTGTTCTTCAGACCAGCGGTCACCCCCATGACTTGCTAAAATTTATTATGAGAATAATATTTCAATCGTAATATTCGGAGGCAACGATGAACGATAAAAAAGCTCAAACCCGCGAACGCATCCTCAAGGCTGCCAGCGCAGCGCTGATTCAGCGCGGCCCGGCCGAGCCAAGTGTGGGCGAAGTGATGGGGGCGGCAGGCCTGACGGTCGGCGGCTTCTACGCCCACTTCGAAAGCAAGGACGCGATGATGCTCGAGGCGTTCAGGCAATTGCTCGGTCACCGCCGTGACCTGATTGCCGACATGGATGCGCAGTTGACCGGCGAAGAGCGCCGCGCGCTGGTGGCAGCGTTTTATCTGTCGCGCAAGCACCGTGATTCCTCCGAATCAGCCTGTCCGATCCCGGCATCGGTCGGCGAACTTGGGCGGCTGCCGGAAGCGTTTCGTGTCGCGCTCAATGAGCATGTGGAATTGATGGTCGCGCAGTTGGCGGCCAGCCCTGAGGAAACCGAAAAAGCCCTGGCCGACATGGCCTTGATGGTGGGTGGGCTGGCTCTGGCGCGGGCGCTGGGGCCGGGAGAGTTGTCCGATCGATTGCTGCGCGCCGCCAAATCGGCAGTGCGTTGACCTGAAGGCTGCGGCCTGAGGAGAATGCGATGAGCGCGTTAAAGTGGGTTCGTGGCGTTAATGGCACCTTGGGCTGGTTTGCCCCGAAACTGGTCGCAAGCAAAATGCGACAGGCGTTCATGACGCCACGGGATCTGCCGCTGCGTGACTGGGAGCTGCCGCTGTTGGCGAAGTCCGAGCGGATCACCCTGCGATTCGGCCTCTCGGCCTTGCGCTGGGGCCAGGGCCCGGCAGTATTGCTGATGCATGGTTGGGAAGGACGGCCGACGCAGTTTGCCAGCCTCATCACCGCACTGGTCGATGCCGGTTACTCGGTCGTGGCCCTGGATGGTCCGGCCCACGGTCGCTCACCGGGCAGTGAGGCGAATGTGGTGCTGTTCGCCCGCGCCATGCTTGAAGCAGCCGCCGAACTGCCACCCCTGCAAGCGGTCATCGGTCACTCCATGGGCGGCGCCAGTGCGATGCTCGCGGTCCAGTTGGGCTTGCGCACCGAAACCCTGGTCTCCATTGCCGCTCCGGCGCGAATTCTCGGCGTGTTGCGTGGTTTTGCCCGCTATGTCGGGCTGCCACCGAAGGCCCGCTCGGCGTTCATTCGCCAGGTCGAGCAAGACGTCGGCATGCGAGCCGCGACGCTGGATGTCGCACACTATCAGCTCGACATGCCCGGTCTGATTGTCCACGCCGAAGACGACAACCTTGTCTCGGTGAAGGAATCCCAGCTGATTCACGAAGCCTGGTTCGACAGCCGCTTGTTGCGTTTGAAGGACGGAGGTCATCAGCGAGTGCTGGCCGACCCGCGGGTGATCGATGGCGTGTTATCACTGCTGGCCGGGCGCAGTCTGCAATCACGCCAATCCGCCTGAGCTTCCGTTACACTGCCCCGGTCGAAATTATCTGACCAGGGAGTCGGGCATGGGCTGGGATCGGGAAACGCCGTTCATCATTGATCTGCAAGTGAGCGCCGAGGACATTGACGGGTTGGGGCACGCGAACAACGCGGTCTACGTGACCTGGCTCGAACGCTGTGCCTGGCGCCACTCCCAGCGCCTTGGCCTGGACCTGGTCGAATATCGGCGGCTGGACCGGGCGATGGCGGTGGTGCGTCACGAGATCGATTACCTGGCGGCAGCCTATGAGGACGATGAGTTGCAATTGGCGACCTGGATCGTCGATTGGGATCAGCGCCTGAAAATGACCCGGCACTTCCAGTTGATCCGCCCCAGCGACAACACCACGCTATTGCGCGCGCAGACCACGTTCGTTTGCATCGAGCTGTCTACCGGCAAGCCCAAGCGCATGCCGACGGAGTTCATCGAGGGCTATGGTCCGGCGTTGCAAATCCCGGCCTGACACGGCCCTGTGGCGAGGGAGCTTGCTCCCGTTAGAGTGCGCAGCACTCTTCATTTGCAGGGGGACCGCTTCGCGCTCCAGCGGGAGCAAGCTCCCTCGCCACAAAGGTATGCGCAAGTCTTTCGCTCGATAATCCAGTAAACTGCCGCACGTTTTTCCTCGAGTGTGTTTTTCATGCAAATTGCTTTGGCGCCCATGGAGGGGTTGGTCGACGACATCCTGCGCGATGTGCTGACCCGCGTGGGTGGTATTGACTGGTGTGTGACCGAGTTCATTCGGGTCAACGACCAGTTGCTCACACCTGCCTATTTCCACAAGTTCGGCCCGGAGTTGCTCAACGGTGCCCGGACAGCCTCCGGTGTGCCGCTGCGTGTGCAATTGCTCGGTTCCGATCCTGTGTGCCTGGCGGAAAATGCCGCACTGGCCTGCGAGCTGGGTTCCGAAGTGATCGACCTGAACTTCGGCTGTCCGGCCAAGACCGTCAACAAATCCCGTGGTGGCGCGGTATTGCTCAAGGAACCCGAGCTGCTCAACCAGATTGTCGAAACTGTCCGTCGTGCCGTCCCCGCGCACATTCCGGTCACCGCCAAGATGCGCCTGGGTTTCGACAGCCCGGACGGTTCGCTGGTGTGTGCCACGGCCCTGGCCGAAGGCGGCGCCGAGCATATCGTGGTGCACGCGCGGACCAAGGTCGACGGCTACAAGCCGCCGGCGCACTGGGAGTGGATTCCGCGGGTGCAGGACGTGGTCAAGGTGCCGGTGTTCGCCAATGGCGACATCTGGAGCGTCGAAGACTGGCGGCGTTGCCGCGAGATCAGCGGCGTGGAAGACATCATGCTCGGTCGCGGCCTGGTTTCGCGTCCGGATCTCGCCCGGCAGATCGCCGCGGCGCGGGCTGGTGAAGAAGTGGTCGAGATGACCTGGACCGAGCTGCTGCCACTGATCCAGGACTTCTGGCTGCAAGCCAAGGCGCAGATGACACCACGCCAATCACCGGGCCGCCTGAAGCAATGGTTGGCGATGCTGACCCGCAATTATCCCGAGGCGGTGGAGTTGTTCACCGTGCTGCGTCGTGAGACCGAGCTGGATAACGTCTCGCGTTTGCTGGGTCTGTCCGTGGCGGAAGCGGCCTGAAACTTTTTATAAAAAAAGCTGAAAATAATCTCTTGAAATGCAATCAGCGGTCCCTATTTAAGGGTTACGCGATGCCGAATTCGGGTCGCGGAGACAAAAAACCTTGCTGATTGTTTTCAGGAGATTTGAAACATGAGTACTGCATTTTCCCTGGCCCCACTGTTCCGTTCCTCGGTAGGTTTCGACCGTTTCAACGACCTGTTCGAAACCGCCCTGCGCAATGAGCCAGGTAGCACCTACCCACCCTACAACGTGGAAAAACACGGTGACGATCAATACCGCATCGTCGTAGCGGCCGCCGGTTTCCAGGAAGAAGACCTGGAGCTGCAAGTCGAGAAGGGTGTGCTGACCATCAGTGGTGGCAAACGTGACGCCAACGAGGGCGTGACCTTCCTGCACCAGGGCATTGCCCAGCGTGCGTTCAAGCTGTCCTTCCGTCTGGCGGACCACATCGAGATCAAGGCTGCCGGCCTGAGCAACGGTCTGTTGAGCATCGACCTGCTGCGGGTGATTCCGGAAGAGGCGAAAGCCAAGCGCATCCCGATCAACGGGGCGCAAAAGCCGGCTCTGCAACACTGAGTCAGAGCCAGAAGTCGGACTGGGTGAACGTCACCCAGCCGACTGACACCAAAGGACCCCGACTTGTCGGGGTCTTTTTTTGACTCAAGTCCAGCCCCATGCACTGCCGCAGACTCATTGCACGCCCCGTGATCGGTGGATTCCCAATGTGATGAGGTAGCGTTCCTCGGTGGGACGCTTGTTGTCCCTGAAGCGACTGACCACCAGCATCAATTGGTACTTGTCACCTGCTCGCCAGTAGGCTGTACCGCCTTTGTTGACATTGCGCAGTTGGGCTCGCCATTGCGGCGTGTCGGCGAACGATGGGAAGTCCTTGGCCCGGATGGGTACCCAGCCAGCGTTGCGCCATTGCTCCTGCAAATTCAGCACGACCTTGAGGGTGTCGTCGAGCAATAGCGGCTCGACTTGTGGGGACATGCGGACATTGCTGACCCGCTCATCATCGAAACTCACGCTAAAGAAACGAGCCAATGGAGTTACAAATCCGTATTGAGGATCTGCGAAGCGCAGACGGGCATCAGACTTCGGCATCCGCCCCCAATAATGTCCTGGAATGGCGGGGTCAATGACCGCGCTGGAACGACGGCGCATATCCTCCCAAGGCTCGCCAATCACCAAGGCGAGTTCCGGTTCGTCCGATAGCACTTCAATTGCTGCCAGCGTCAGGAGGGATACGACTGCCAGTGCCAAAATGCCACGCCGCCAGCCCACGCGATGCATCAAATTCATCGTACGCCCCCACCCCAGGCGATTTCGCGAATCGACTGCTCAATCTGACCGCGCTGGTCGCTATGCAGCAGGTCATCAAACTGCTGCGCGGCTCTGAGCACAAAGGGCATGCGCTGGTTGATATCTGCCAGGTTGGCAATGAGGCTGTTGCCAAAACCAATGGTGCGTCCGTCATCGACAGGACGACATTGGCTGGCCAGGGTCAACTCGATGGCCTCAGCGGCGCCGGAAGGAATCCCGATGACATAGGAAAGATGGTTACCGTACAGCAACGAGTTGAATCCCCAGTCGCTGTACATCGTCGGTTGCAGGATGTTCTGCTGTTCGTGCCAAGCCAGATGTTCAACACTTTTAGCGATGTTGCCAGCCTCAATTGCCTCGAAAGCCAGGAGGATTTCATCATGGTCAATCCCGAACTTCAGCGTTTCCTGCCCCACCGGCCACAGCACCGGATGCTCACCAGTGCCATAGATGTTCTTCCGTGAGGGCAGACAAGCCTTCAACGCCGCCAACCCCCGCTCCGCATAAAACACATGCAACGGATACACATCCAGGAACAGCGTGGTATTGCCCATGGCCAGCATCTCGTGCACGAACCGGTACATCCGTTGCGCGAGGGGCAACGCACTGTCGACCCCCCAATGGGTGAAGCCCCACACCGGGTTGTCACGGTTGGCCTGTTCGTAGTCGCGTTGGTGCTGCTCATACTCCTTTATCGTCGCCCGCTTTTCCCGCTCACTGGGGCTGAGCAAACCCACCAGCCCTTGCCTGGCGCTGTCCCTCAACTGCTGCATCGCCTCTTCTTCAGCCTGCATTTTCTCGATCGACTCCGCCGCGTGCAGCAGACCACAGCCCACCTGCTTGGAAGCGAAGGCGGCCAGGCCCGCCCACTGGAAGCGCTGATCATGGCGCCACAGTTGGGCGTAGGCGGCATTGATCGCCTTGTTACGCGCTTTCGGGTCGGTGATCAGCTGGCCGCCCGGCGCCACGACGTTTTCGACCCGTTGCTGGTAGCCGCGCCAGAGGTTCTCGCAGGCCGTTCCCGGCCGTTCGCTGAAGGAAGGCGTGGCAGTCTTCGGTGCTGAAGTAAACCCGGATTGGCGAGGCGCGACCGGTTGGCTGGGGGCGGGTGGTGGTGCGGGTTGAGCGGCTGCCCTGGCAGTCCGAGGGGCAGGGGCATCCTTCCCGACATAACTGGCATCGAAAAGCGAGGGCTTCAGTGTGGCTTTGCAGGGGCAACTGCTGACACTGTCCAATGTGCCGGCCACCAGCCTCCCGTGACTGTCCATGAATGAGACGCCACCCATGATTTCGTAGGTTTTGTTGTCCTTGCCGCAGGACACCGGGTCCCCTGCACGAGCATGGGCGAAGCCAAACATCATGATGCGGGTATCGGCCTCCAACACCTCGCCGCCGCAGCTGGTCTTGTCACCCTTGCGAATGAAATATCCCTTTGCCAATGCACTAACTCCTGACTTTTTGCGACTTGAGCGAGCAGCTCCAGTGCGCCCGCCTACGAGCAATTTGCGCCTGCCCCGAGTGAAAATGGAGGCATGGCAAAGTGCGACGCACAGGGTTAACGCGGGGGAAATAAACGTAAATGGGATGTTTCCGAGATGGGTGTAGGAAATGGAGAATCAATGGCTTTCTGCTACGGTCTTCCGGCGATAAGTTTGAAGGAAACCGGATTTTTCCAGCCAGCACGCGTAATCGTTCGCGTGCATCGCGAGCAGGCTCGCTCCTACAGGAGTGGGGTTATTTCAATAGTTTTTGAAACTCCTCCACAGGCAACGGCTGGCTGTGCAAATACCCTTGGTAGAAGTGGCATTCCAGCCCCTGCAGGAACTCAAGCTGCTCCGCCGTTTCCACCCCTTCAGCAATCACTTTCAAATCCAGGCTGCGGGCCATGGCGACGATGGCGCGGATGATCTCGGCGTCGTTCGGGTCGCTGGTGGCGTCACGGATGAACGACTGGTCGATTTTCAGGGTGTCGACCGGCAAGCGCTTGAGGTAGGTCAGCGAGGAATAGCCGGTGCCGAAGTCGTCCATGGCGAAGCTCACACCGAGTTTTTTCAGGCGGCGCATTTTGCTGATGGTGTCTTCCAGGTTCTGGATGACGATGCCTTCGGTGATTTCCAGCTTCAACAGGGAGCAGGGCAGGCCATAGCTGGTCAGGCTGTTTTCAATTCGTTCGACGAAGTCGTTCTGGCGGAACTGGCGCGGGCTGATGTTCACGCACAGGCTGAATTTGTACGGATTCACCAGGCCGTCGTCGATCAACTGTTTGAAGGCCTGACAGGCTTCGTCGAGGATCCAGGTGCCGACCTCCAGAATCAGTCCGCTGTCTTCCAGCACCTTGATGAACTCGGTGGGTGACTGCGCGCCGAGCTCCGGATGATTCCAGCGTACCAGGGCCTCGGCGCCGACGATGCGGTCGCCCCGGGCGTCGACCTGAGGTTGGTAGTGCACGCGAAACTCGCCCCGGGAAAGCGCCAGGCGCAGGTCAGTCTCCATGCGCAGGCGTTCGCTCGCGGCCTTTTGCATGGTGTTGTGGTACATCTGCGCGGTATTGCGCCCCGAGTCCTTGGCGCGATAAAGCGCGATGTCGGCGCGCTTGAGCAGGTCGGTCGGGGTCGAGCCGTGATCGGGGATCAGGGCAATGCCGATGCTGGGTGTCACTTGCAGGCGCTGGCCGTCGAGGAACATCGGTTCGGACAGCAGCTCGCGGATGGTGTCGGCCACTTCGCGAACCTGGTCGCTGACCTCGCTGCGCGAGCCTTCGAGGCCGCTGAGCAACACCACGAATTCGTCTCCGCCCAGGCGCGCGACGGTGTCTTCCATGCGCACGCTGGCCTCCAGGCGCGCGGTGATGATTTTCAGCACGGTATCGCCCACCGGGTGCCCGAGGGAGTCGTTGATGTGCTTGAAGTGGTCGAGGTCGAGGAACATCAGCGCGCCGCGCAGGTTATGCCGTTTGAGCAGGGCAATCTGCTGGCTCAGGCGGTCCATCAGCAAGGCGCGGTTGGGCAGGTTGGTCAGTGGGTCGTGGTAGGCCAGGTGGCGGATCTGCGCTTCGGCGTTTTTCAGCAGGCTGACGTCGCGCGCGGTCAGCAGCAGGCAGGCGGTTTCATTGAGGGTGATTGGTTCCACTGAGACTTCGACGGTGAGCAGTTCGCCGCGCTTGTTGCGCCCGAGCATTTCCTGGTGATGAACCCGGCCCTTGATCTGCAATTCGGCCAGTAGCGCCGAGCGTTGTTTTTCTTCCGCCCAGATCCCGACCTGGTACACCGTGCGGCCCACCACTTCCTCGGCGCGGTAGCCGGTCAGGCGGCAGAAGCCGTCGTTAACCTCCAGATAGCGCCCGGTGTCGCGCTCGGTGATAGTGATGGCGTCGGGGCTGGAGTGGAAGGCCTTGGCGAATTTCTCTTCACTGGCCTTGAGCGCCGCTTCCGAGCGCTGTTGCTGGGTGATATCGCGCAGCGTGGTGACGATGCAGGCCTGGTCGCCGACGCTGATCTGGCGGCTGGAAATCACGCAAGTCAGGACCTGTCCGTCCTTGTGCTGGACGAGAATGGCCACGTTGTTCAGGCCTTGTTCGCGGATCACTTGTTCGATCCGTCGCAGGCTTTTCGCCGAAGCGTCCCACAGGCCAATTTCGTCGGCGCTGCGGCCGATCACATCGGCGGTGCTCCAGCCGAAGGTCTGGGTGAAGCTGGAGTTGATTTCAATGAACTGGCCGGTGTCCTGGTGGGTGACGCAGATCGGATCGGGGCTGACCTGGAACAGCGTGGCGAATTTTTCTTCGGAGGCCACCAGCCGTTGTTCGCGCTCGACCTGGTCGGTGATGTCGAGCAATGTACCGGCCATGCGCACCGGCACGCCGTTTTCATCGCGGTAGAGGCGGGCACGGCTTTCGAGGTAGCGCGAGCTGCCGTCGGGCAATTGCACGCGGTAGGTCAATTGATAGTTGCCGGCCGGGCCTTCACGCAGGCTGCGGTACGCGTCGCGCATGGTGTCGCGCTCTTCGCCGGGCACACCTTCGAAGAACTCGTCGAAGGACTCGTGAAAGGGTTTGGCGTCCAGGCCGTGGAGTTGGGCGGCCCGTGCCGATCCGTAGAGCATGCCGCTGGGAATGTGCCAGTCCCAGGTGCCGAGTTGCGCCGAATCCAGGGCGAGGTCGAGGCGTTCCTGGCTGTCCTTGAGGGCCTGTTCGGCGACTTTGCGTTCGGTGGTGTCAAGGAAGGTGCTCAGTAGATAGGGCTGGCCTTCGAGCTCGACCTTTTGCGCGCTGAGGATGCCGTCGTGGATCTGGCCATTGCTGGCGCGAAACTGCACTTCCATGCTGACCAGGTCGCCTTTGGCTTTGGTGGCCTTGACCAGGTCGTCCCGTTGCTCGGGATGCACCCACAGGCCCAGCTCCAGGGTGGTGCGGCCGATCGCGTCTTGCACCGGCCAGCCGAACAGGCTTTCGAAATACTGGTTGGCTTCGGAGATCAGGCCGTCGTCCTGGCGGGTCAGCAGGACCATGTTCGGGCACAGGTGGAACAGGGTGGCGAAGCGTTTTTCCGAGCTGCTCAACGCCTGTTCGCGCTGGCGCTGGTGGGTAATTTCGCGGATCACACCGATCATCCGTGGCCGGCCGTGCTTGTCCGGCAACAGGCTGCCGCTGATCTCCAGCCAGTGCAGGCTGCCATCGGGCCAGCGGATGCGGTGATGCATCATTTGCTCCAGCGGCGCACCAGCGATGACCGCGTGGAACGCACGAACGGTTTTCGCGCGGTCTTCCGGGGGCAGCAGGTCGAGGTATTCCAGATCCGATGGCAATGGTTTACGGGGATCGAACCCAAACAACGCCTGCGTACCCCGGGACCAGCTGATCTGCCCGCGCTCGATGTCCCAATACCAGGCACCCAGGCGCGCGCCGTTGAGCGCGGCCAACAGTTGCGAGGCACTTTCCCAGCTCTGTTCGGAGTTTTTCGGGTCAAGTGCCTGTATACGCGGCATAGGCGGAATACGATCAACAGATTTGGGCATTGGCAAGCCTTAGGCTGAATGGGCGTTTGGCACGGGAATTCGCGGCTCTATAGGAGTAGCACAACTTAGCCTTGAGTCCCTGGCGGATCGAGTTGAGCATCCAGCAGGGCCATGAAAGCCCGCGCGGCGTTCGACAGTGTCCTTTCCGTGTGCAGGATATAGCCTAGCTGGCGAGTGAGCTGTATGCCCGGCAAAGGTATGCGCGCCACCTGGTCATCGAGCATGGTGCGCGGCAAAACGCTCCAGGCCAGGCCGATCGATACCATCATCTTGATGGTTTCCAGGTAGTTGGTGCTCATGGCGATGTTGGGCGTCAGGCCCTGGGCTTCAAACAGCCGCTGCACGATGTGGTGGGTAAAGGTGTTGCCGCCGGGGAAAACCGCCGGGTGTCGGGCGATGTCCGCCAGGCTGACCTTGCCGTTATTGAGCAATGAATGCTCCGGGGCAACCACGAAATCCAGCGGGTCGTCCCACACCGGGGTGGCCTTGACCAGCGCGTGGGGTTCCGGCGCCAGGGTGATGACCGCCAGTTCGGCGCGGCCATGGAGAATTTCCTCGTAGGCCACTTCCGAATCGAGGAACTGAATATCCAGCGCTACCTGTGGGTATCGTCGGGTGAACTCCCTCAATAATGGTGGCAAACGGTGCAGGCCGATGTGGTGACTGGTGGCCAGGGTCAGACGGCCGGTCACTTCGCCGGTGAGGTTGGTCAAGGCACGGCGCGTATCATCAAGGACATTGAGTATCTGGTAGGCCCGCGGCAGCAGGGCGCGTCCGGCCTCGGTCAGGCTCACTTCACGCCCCAAGCGGTCGAACAACCGCACCTTCAATTGCTGCTCCAGCCCGGCGATACGTTTGCTGATCGCGGGCTGGGTCAGGTGCAGCCGTTCACCGGCGCCGGAGAAGCTTCCGGTCTCGGCGATGGCAATAAAAGCATTGAGGTTGGCCAGGTCCATGGTTGTATTCCAGTTGGTTATCCAAAGCATAAAAAATATGAATTTGAGTTATTTAATGTAACCCCATAGGATCAGCCTCACAAGCCAAAGGGTTATTGAGCACTTCAAGACCCGGGGCATAGAAACAAGCTGATGAGGAACCGTCTGATGGCCGGCAAAACGCTCTACGACAAGCTCTGGGATTCGCATTTGGTCAAGCAGCGCGACGATGGCTCTGCGCTGATCTACATCGATCGTCACATCATCCACGAAGTGACCTCGCCGCAAGCCTTCGAAGGCCTGCGTCTGGCCGGGCGCAAGCCATGGCGCATCGATGCCAACATCGCGACCCCGGACCACAACGTACCGACCACGCCGGAGCGCAAGGGCGGCATCGACGCCATCGTTGACCAGGTCTCGCGCCTGCAAGTCCAGACCCTCGACGACAACTGCGATGAATACGGCATCGTCGAGTTCAAGATGAACGACGTTCGCCAGGGCATCGTCCACGTCATCGGCCCGGAGCAGGGCGCAACCTTGCCGGGCATGACCGTGGTCTGCGGCGACTCCCACACCTCGACCCACGGCGCATTCGGCGCATTGGCTCACGGTATCGGCACCTCCGAGGTCGAGCATGTGCTCGCCACCCAGTGCCTGGTCGCCAAAAAAATGAAAAACATGCTGGTGCGCGTCGAAGGCCAATTGCCGTTCGGCGTGACCGCCAAAGACATCGTGCTCGCCGTGATCGGCAAGATCGGCACCGCCGGCGGTAACGGCCACGCCATCGAATTCGCCGGCAGCGCGATTCGCGATCTGTCCGTCGAAGGCCGCATGACCATCTGCAACATGTCCATCGAGGCCGGCGCTCGCGTAGGCCTGGTGGCCGCGGACGAAAAGACCGTTGCTTACGTCAAGGGCCGTCCATTTGCTCCGAAAGGCGCGGAATGGGACCTGGCCGTCGAAGCCTGGAAAGACCTGGTGTCTGATGCCGACGCCAAGTTCGATACTGTTGTCGAACTCGACGCCACCCAGATCAAGCCGCAAGTCAGCTGGGGCACTTCGCCTGAGATGGTGTTGGCGGTGGACCAGAACGTGCCGGATCCTGCGAAGGAAATGGACCTGGTCAAGCGCGGCTCCATCGAGCGCGCCTTGAAATACATGGGGTTGACCGCCAACCAGGCGATCACCGACATTCAGCTCGACCGCGTGTTCATCGGTTCCTGCACCAACTCGCGGATCGAAGACTTGCGCGCTGCGGCGGTAATCGCCAAGGGCCGCAAAGTGGCCTCGACCATCAAGCAGGCCATCGTGGTGCCGGGCTCGGGTCTGGTCAAAGCCCAGGCTGAATCGGAAGGCCTGGACAAGATTTTCCTCGAAGCCGGTTTCGAATGGCGCGAGCCGGGTTGCTCGATGTGCCTGGCGATGAACCCGGACCGCTTGGAGTCCGGCGAGCATTGCGCCTCGACCTCCAACCGTAACTTCGAAGGCCGTCAGGGCGCCGGTGGTCGTACCCACCTCGTCAGCCCGGCCATGGCCGCCGCCGCCGCTGTGAACGGTCGTTTCATCGACGTCCGTGAATTGATCTAAAGGAGCGCAGCATGAAAGCTTTTACCCAGCACACTGGACTTGTCGCGCCTTTGGATCGTGCCAACGTCGACACCGATCAGATCATTCCGAAACAATTCCTGAAGTCGATCAAACGCACGGGCTTTGGCCCGAACCTGTTCGATGAATGGCGCTACCTGGATGTGGGCCAGCCTTACCAGGACAACTCAAAGCGTCCGCTGAACAAGGACTTCGTCCTCAACGCTGAACGTTACCAGGGCGCCAGCGTGTTGCTGGCCCGTGAGAACTTCGGTTGCGGCTCCAGCCGTGAACACGCGCCGTGGGCCCTGGAAGAATACGGTTTCCGCAGCATCATCGCGCCGAGCTATGCCGACATCTTCTTCAACAACAGCTTCAAGAACGGCTTGCTGCCGATCATCTTGAGTGATGCCGAAGTCGACGAACTGTTCCAGCAGGTCGAGGCCAATCCGGGCTACCAGTTGCAGGTCGATCTGCAAGCCCAGACCGTGACCCGCCCTGACGGCAAGGTGTTGAGCTTCGAAATCGATGCCTTCCGCAAACACTGCCTGCTCAACGGCCTGGACGATATCGGCCTGACCTTGCAGGACGGCGATGCGATTGCGACGTTTGAAGCCAAGCATCGTGCGAGCCAGCCTTGGTTGTTTCGCGACGCTTGATTTTGCGTAAGGCGTAATGACGCCATCGCGAGCAGGCTCGCTCCCACATTGGATTTGCGGCGTAAACAAAACCTGTGGGAGCGAGCTTGCTCGCGATGAGGCCAGAACAGACACCCCAAGACTCACCCCCAAAAGGAAGTCCCCATGACCAGCACCGCCCGACACAGCCAGGTAGTCCAGAAACAATTCGGTGAACAGGCCTCGGCCTACCTGAGCAGCGCCGTACACGCTCAAGGCACTGAATTCGCGCTGCTACAGGCCGAGCTGGCAGGGCGGGGTGATGCCCGGGTCCTGGACCTGGGTTGCGGTGCCGGTCACGTGAGTTTTCACGTAGCCTCTTTGGTGAAAGAAGTGGTGGCCTACGACCTGTCGCAGCAAATGCTCGACGTGGTGACCGCTGCCGCTGCCGATCGTGGCTTGAGCAACGTGACCACGGTCAACGGTGCCGCTGAGCGCCTGCCGTTCGCTGATGGCGAATTCGATTTCGTCTTCAGCCGCTATTCGGCGCACCATTGGAGTGATCTGGGCGTGGCCCTGCGTGAGGTGCGTCGAGTCCTTAAGCCGGGCGGTGTGGCGGCGTTCGTCGACGTGTTGTCACCGGGTAGCCCGCTGTTCGACACTTACCTGCAAAGCGTCGAAGTGCTGCGCGACACCAGCCATGTGCGCGATTATTCCGCCGGCGAGTGGTTGCGCCAGGTCAGCGAGGCGGGGCTGCACACCCGCAGTACCACTCGTCAGCGCCTGCGCCTGGAGTACAACAGCTGGGTCGAGCGCATGCGCACGCCTGAAGTGATGCGCGCGGCGATCCGCGAGTTGCAGCAGTCGATGGGCAATGAAGTACGCGAATATTTTGAGATTGAGGCCGATGGTTCGTTCAGCACCGATGTACTGGTGCTGATGGCTGAGCGATAGAATTTTTCCGGGTGCGTCCAAGGGCGCACCGACTGATGACATGAGGAAAGCATGAGCAAGCAGATTCTGATTCTCCCAGGTGACGGTATTGGCCCGGAAATCATGGCCGAAGCGGTCAAGGTGCTGGAATTGGCCAGCGACAAGTTCTCCCTGGGTTTCGAGCTGAGCCACGACGTGATCGGTGGTGCAGCCATCGACAAGCACGGCGTGCCGTTGGCCGACGAGACCCTGGAACGTGCCCGCGCGGCCGACGCCGTGTTGCTGGGCGCCGTTGGCGGTCCGAAATGGGATGCCATCGAACGTGACATCCGCCCTGAGCGTGGCCTGCTGAAGATCCGTGCGCAACTGGGCCTGTTCGGTAACCTGCGTCCGGCGATCCTGTACCCGCAGTTGGCCGAGGCTTCCAGCCTGAAGCCGGAAATCGTTTCCGGGCTGGACATCCTGATCGTTCGCGAACTGACCGGCGGCATCTACTTCGGCGCGCCACGCGGCACCCGCACTCTGGAAAACGGCGAGCGTCAGTCCTACGACACCCTGCCGTACAGCGAAAGCGAAATCCGCCGCATCGCCCGTGTCGGTTTCGACATGGCCATGGTCCGTGGCAAGAAGCTGTGCTCAGTGGACAAGGCCAACGTACTGGCCTCCAGCCAACTGTGGCGTGAAGTGGTCGAACAAGTGGCCAAGGATTATCCTGAAGTCGAACTGAGCCACATGTACGTCGACAACGCCGCGATGCAACTGGTGCGCGCACCGAAGCAGTTCGACGTGATCGTCACCGACAACATGTTCGGCGACATCCTGTCCGACCAGGCCTCGATGCTCACCGGTTCCATCGGCATGCTGCCGTCGGCGTCCCTGGACACCAACAACAAAGGCATGTACGAACCGTGCCACGGTTCGGCGCCGGACATCGCGGGCAAGGGCATTGCCAACCCGTTGGCGACCATTTTGTCGGTGTCGATGATGCTGCGCTACAGCTTCAGCCAGCAGGCCGCGGCCGATGCCATCGAGAAAGCCGTCAGCCTGGTGCTGGATCAGGGCTTGCGCACCGGTGACATCTGGTCGGCCGGTTGCACTAAAGTCGGTACGCAGGAAATGGGTGACGCAGTAGTCGCCGCGCTGCGGAATCTGTAATCTCTCGGGCCCGCTGCCAAATTCAAGACAAGGTAGCGGCCCACATTTCAAGAAGGTGTAGTTGCGATGAAACGTGTAGGTCTGATCGGTTGGCGCGGTATGGTCGGTTCCGTGCTCATGCAGCGGATGCTGGAAGAGCAGGATTTCGATCTTATCGAGCCGGTGTTTTTCACCACTTCCAATGTCGGTGGCCAAGGCCCGTCCGTGGGCAAGGACATTGCTCCGCTCAAGGACGCTTACAGCATTGAAGAGCTGAAAACCCTCGACGTGATTCTGACCTGCCAGGGTGGCGACTACACCAGCGAAGTCTTCCCCAAGCTGCGTGAAGCCGGCTGGCAGGGTTACTGGATTGACGCCGCTTCCAGCCTGCGCATGCAGGATGACGCGGTGATCGTTCTGGATCCGGTCAACCGCAAGGTGATCGACCAGCAGCTGGATGCGGGCACCAAGAACTATATCGGCGGCAACTGCACCGTCAGCCTGATGCTGATGGGCCTTGGTGGCCTGTTCGAGGCTGGCCTGGTGGAGTGGATGAGCGCCATGACCTATCAGGCGGCCTCCGGTGCCGGCGCGCAGAACATGCGTGAACTGATCAAGCAAATGGGCGCGACCCACGCCGCTGTTGCAGATCAACTGGCCGATCCGGCCAGCGCGATCCTCGACATCGACCGTCGTGTGGCCGAAGCCATGCGCAGCGACGCGTACCCGACCGAAAACTTCGGCGTACCGCTGGCCGGCAGCCTGATCCCGTGGATCGACAAGGAACTGCCGAACGGTCAGAGCCGTGAAGAGTGGAAAGCTCAGGCCGAGACCAACAAGATCCTCGGTCGCTTCAAGAGCCCGATTCCGGTCGATGGCATCTGCGTGCGCATCGGCGCCATGCGCTGCCACAGCCAGGCACTGACCATCAAGCTGAACAAAGACGTACCGATCGCTGATATCGAAGGGCTGATCAGCCAGCACAACCCTTGGGTCAAGCTGGTACCGAACAGCCGCGAAACCAGCATCCAGGAGCTGAGCCCGAACAAGGTCACCGGCACCCTGAACATTCCGGTTGGCCGTCTGCGTAAACTGAACATGGGTTCGCAATTTATCGGCGCGTTTACCGTCGGCGACCAGTTGCTGTGGGGCGCGGCCGAACCGCTGCGTCGCATGCTGCGGATCCTGCTCGAGCGTTGATCGGTTGATGCAATGAAAGAACCCGCGCCTTGAAAGAGGCACGGGTTTTTTTATCCCTGACAGTCTGAAGTTTATTGGTTGCCCATACCGGCCTCTTCGCGGTCACCGCAAGACCCGGCAGAATTGCCTGTATCTCACCCACCCGGTAAAGTGCCGCTCCCCCCGTTTCGCCAGAGGTAAAACCCATGAGCCAGACCATTGATATTGCCGTGATCGGCGCCACCGGTACTGTCGGCGAAACACTCGTGCAGATTCTCGAAGAACGCGATTTCCCGATCGGCACTCTTCACCTGTTGGCCAGCAGCGAATCGGCCGGCAGTTCGGTGCCGTTTCGCGGCAAGAACGTGCGGGTGCGGGAAGTCGATGAGTTCGACTTCAGCAAGGTGCAATTAGCATTCTTTGCCGCCGGCCCGGCGGTTTCGTTGAGTTTCGCTTCCCGCGCGACCGATGCCGGTTGCTCGGTGATCGATCTCTCCGGTGCCCTGGCAGCTGAAAAGGCGCCACAGGTCGTGCCTGAGGCCAACGCCCAGGTGTTGGCCGGCTTGAAAAAGCCCTTTCAGGTCAGCAGCCCAAGCCCGTCGGCCACCACCCTGGCAGTGGTGCTCGCGCCCCTGATGGGTTTGCTTGATTTGCAGCGCGTCAGCCTGACCGCGAGCCTTGCGGTATCGGCCCAGGGCCGCGAAGCCGTGACCGAGCTCGCCCGGCAGACCGCCGAGCTGCTGAATGTGCGTCCACTGGAGCCGAAATTCTTTGATCGGCAGATGGCCTTCAACCTTTTGGCCCAGGTCGGCAAGCCAGATGAGCAAGGTCATACGTTGCTGGAAAAACGCCTGGTGCGTGAGCTGCGTCAGGTCATGGCGCTGCCTTCATTGAAGATTTCCGTCACTTGCATTCAAGCCCCGGTGTTTTTTGGCGATAGCTATAGCGTGACCCTGCAGTCCGCGAGTGAAATCGACCTGGGGAAAGTCAATGCGGCCCTGGAAGACGCACCCGGCATCGAGCTGGTGGAAGCCGGCGATTACCCGACTCCGGTGGGCGATGCGGTAGGTCAGGATGTGGTCTACGTCGGTCGGGTTCGCCTGGGTATTGACGACCCGTCGGAACTTAATCTGTGGCTGACGTCAGATAACGTACGCAAAGGCGCGGC
This sequence comes from Pseudomonas sp. GL-RE-26, assembly GCF_019956275.1. Taxonomy (NCBI): domain Bacteria; kingdom Pseudomonadati; phylum Pseudomonadota; class Gammaproteobacteria; order Pseudomonadales; family Pseudomonadaceae; genus Pseudomonas; species Pseudomonas sp. GL-RE-26. The sequence continues at coordinate 12,849 of NZ_JAHBDI010000006.1, read as the reverse complement.
GCTCAACGCTGTGCAGCTGGCCGAGTTGTTGATAAAAGACCTGCTGTAAAAGATACTTTGCAACAATTTGTCGAATGATTCCCCGCGAGCCTATGCTTGCCGGGGTGCTGAAGGCGAGCCACTCTGCGGGGCTTTGCCGGGCATCAATGAAATGACCGCGCGCGACGACCCTCGCCGTTGCGCGCAATGCCTTACGGCAGCGGCTATCAATACCTTCTCGCTGGCCGAGGAATGTTCAAACTAAGGATGAGCTAATGGTTCAAGTTCGCAAACTGGTGTTAGCAATAGCGGCCGCCTCGGCGCTGTCCTCCGGTATGGCGCATGCCCTCGGGCTCGGGGAGTTGACCCTGAAATCGACGCTCAACCAGCCGTTGGTGGCGGAAATCGAGCTGCTCGATGTCAAGGATCTCACCGCCGCCGAAGTGGTGCCGAGCCTGGCCTCACCAGACGATTTCGCCAAGGCCGGTGTCGACCGCCAGGCGTTTCTCAACGACTTGACCTTCACCCCGGTGCTCAACGCCAGCGGCAAAAGCATCCTGCGCGTGACCTCCAGCAAGCCACTCTCCGAACCCATGGTGAAATTCCTGGTTCAGGTCATGTGGCCGAACGGCCGTTTGCTGCGCGACTACAGTGTGCTGCTCGATCCGTCCAAATTCTCGCCGCAAACCGCTGAAGCGGCTGCGCAACCGACCTCAACGGTTGCCGCGCCCGTCACTGGTGCGACCAAGCCGTCCCAATACACCACCACGCCGCGCGATACCCTGTGGGAAATCGCCGCGAAGGCACGTAATGGCGGTTCGATCCAGCAAACCATGCTGGCTATCCAGGCGCTGAACCCGGACGCCTTCATTGATGGCAACATCAACCGCCTGAAAACCGGCCAGGTGCTGCGCATGCCGGATCAGGCACAGAGCACCGGCCTGCCGCAAACCAAGGCCATTGCCGAAGTGGCCGCACAGAACAAGGCCTGGCGCCAGGGTCGCCGTTATGTGGCGAAACCCGGGGCAGGGCAGCAACAGCTTGACGCCACCAATCGCGCTCGCACCGATGTTGCTCCGGCGCAAGCGGCCACCGACAAACTGAGCTTGGTGTCTGCCGAATCCGGCAAGAACCCTGGCAAAGGGGCTGCCGGAGATGCCAAGGCCCTCAGCAACAAGCTGGCGGTGACCCAGGAAAGCCTCGACACCAGTCGTCGTGATAACGCCGAACTGAAAAGCCGCATGGCCGACCTGCAAAGTCAGGTGGACAAGCTGCAGCGCCTGATCGAGCTGAAGAACAATCAACTGGCCAAGTTGCAAACCGAGGGTTCTGCGGCTGCACCAGCGGCTGCGACAGCACCGGCAATGTCGGCCGAGCTGGCTGCCAACCCGGCCGCAGCGCCTGCACCGGTTGCCGCTGCGCCTGCCTCCGAGGCAACTCCGGCGGTGGCCGAGAAGCCCGTTGAAGCGACACCAGCGGCATCCGACGATCAGAAATTCAATGAATTGCTGACCAATCCGGTGCTGCTGGGTCTGGTGGGTGGCGGTGCGGTAATTCTGCTGCTCTTGCTGCTGTTGCTGGCCCGTCGCCGCAAAGCCCAGCAAGAAGCCGAGAAGCATCTGCGCATGGCCCGTGCCCTGGCCGAGGAGCAGCCGTTCTCGGCCGATCTCGACTTGCCGGAAAGCAGCTTCGATGGCCTGGAAGTTCCGCCGCCGAGCGTGAAGCTGGCGAATGCCCCGGCGCCTGCTCCCGCGCCAGCGCCGGTGGTTGCTCCGGTGGTGATGACCACGCCGATCGCCGCGCCATTGGTGGCGCCCGCTGCCGAGCGTTCCGACGACGTGCTGGGCCAGGCTCAAGCGCACATCAATGCCGGTCGCCTGAACCAGGCTGCCGCGTTGCTGGAGGACGGCGTCAAGCAAGAGCCCAAGCGCAGCGACTTGCGCTTGAAACTGATGGAAGTCTACGGCCAGCAAGGCGACCGCGATGCGTTCGTCGGCCAGGAGCGTCAGTTGGTGGCCAATGGCGACAACTTCGCCCAGGTTGAAAAGCTCAAAAGCCGCTTCCCGGCCATGGCACTGGTGGCTGCCGGTGGCATCGCCGCAGCCGCTGTTGCTGCCGAGCTGGACGCGCAATACGTCAAGGACCTGTTGCTCGATGAGCCGCAAGCGCCGGCGCCAGAGCCAGAGCCAATGCCGTTCGAGGATGACCTCGACAGCGCCTTCGACCTGAGCCTGGATGATCTGGACGCGATTACACCTGTGGCGCCTGCGCCTGTCCCTGCACCGGAACCTGAAGTGGCGGCGCTGGCAGACCTGGAAGAGTTCCCGCTGGACGACGATCTGAGTTTTGAGTCGGTGTTGCAGCAGCAGAATGAAATCAAGGAAAGCCTCGACGATCTGTCGGACTTCGACCTTGACCTGGATCTCGGTGCGCAACCGTCACCGGCAATGTTGGCTGAAGACGATTTCCTGCTGGATCTGGATGAGGGCGTGAAGGATTTCCCGGTTGCCGAAACCCCAGCTGTTCCTGAGGTCGCGCTGGATGACCTGGAATTGCCGGCCGATTTCGATCTGTCGCTGGCCGACGAAATGGGCGCACCGGATGCGTTCGCGGCCGAGCTGGATGATGTCAACGCCGAACTGGAGAGCCTGTCCAACAGCATCGGCGAGCCGACCTTTACCGAAGCTGATGCCGCGCTGGATAGCGATGATGACTTCGACTTCCTCTCGGGCACTGACGAAGCCGCTACCAAGCTCGATCTGGCTCAGGCCTATATCGACATGGGCGACAGCGACGGTGCTCGTGACATCCTCAATGAGGTGGTAAGCGAAGGCAGTGCCGAGCAGAAGAGTGAAGCCGAGGAAATGCTTTCGCGCCTGGCTTGAGTGATCGGTAGATTGTAAAAAAGCGGCAGCCTATTGATGCTGCCGTTTTTGTTTGGTCGATGAGTTGATGTCGTCTGCAGTGGCCCCTTCGCAGACTTTGCGAGCGCCACAGAACCCTGTGGGAGCGGGCTTGCCCGCGATGAGGCCGGAACAGTCAGTGGAGATCCCTCTGGCATCCCCGCCCGGCGGCCTTATAATGCCGGCCTTTGGTACATCATCAGGCTGTCCCTCCTTGGCAAATATAGATAACCCGGCCGCCGAAATGGCAGCCGACGGCTTTTTCCGGATCGCGCTGGGCGTCGAATACAAAGGCTCGCGCTACCGCGGCTGGCAGCGCCAGGCGTCCGGGGTGCTTACCGTGCAGGAAACCCTCGAAAACGCCTTGTCCAAAGTCGCCGACTCACCCGTTTCGCTGATGTGCGCCGGGCGTACCGACGCCGGGGTGCATGCCTGCGGACAGGTGGTGCATTTCGACACCCAGGTCGAGCGTTCGATGAAGGCCTGGACCATGGGCGCCAACATCAACTTGCCCCACGACGTCAGTGTCAGTTGGGCCAAGGTCATGCCGGCGCATTTTCATGCGCGGTTCAAGGCCATTGCCCGGCGTTATCGCTACGTGATCTACAACGATCAGATTCGCCCGGCGCACCTGAACGAAGAAGTGACCTGGAACCACCGTCCGCTGGACGTCGAGCGCATGGCCGAGGCCGCTCAATACCTGCTCGGTACCCATGATTTCAGTGCTTTTCGCGCCGGCCAGTGCCAGGCCAAGTCGCCGATCAAGGAGCTGCATCACCTGCGCGTCACCCGTCACGGCAAGATGATCGTGCTGGATATTCGCGCCAGCGCCTTCCTGCATCACATGGTGCGCAACATTGCTGGTGTGCTGATGACCATTGGTGCCGGAGAGCGTCCGGTGGAGTGGATGAAAGACGTGCTGGAGAGCCGGATTCGACGCACCGGTGGCGTGACCGCGCATCCCTTCGGTTTGTATCTGGTTCAGGTCGAGTACCGTGACGAGTTCCAATTGCCCGAGCGTTACATCGGTCCACACTTCCTGACCGGCTTCTCGGAACTTGGCGGCTGACGCCCTCGAATGCTTTTGTTACCATCCGGGACTTTCCCGGATTTGTCTTGGAGTTGTGTCGACATGTCAGCCGTTCGCAGCAAGATCTGTGGGATTACCCGCATAGAGGATGCGTTGGCAGCCATCGAGGCCGGGGCGGATGCCATCGGATTCGTGTTCTACGCCAAAAGCCCCCGTGCGGTGACGTTCCAGCAGGCGCGCTCGATCATCAAGGCGCTGCCGCCATTCGTGACCACCGTGGGACTGTTCGTCAATGCGAGCCGTTGCGAGTTAGGTGAGCTGCTCGACGCGGTACCCCTGGACTTGCTGCAATTTCACGGCGATGAAAGCGCGGCCGAGTGCGAAGGCTGGCACCGTCCGTACATCAAGGCGCTGCGGGTCAAGGCGGGAGATGACATCGCCGCGGCTTGCGATGCTTATGCCAGTGCCAGCGCAATCCTGCTCGATACCTATGTCGAAGGCGTTCCCGGAGGAACCGGGGAGGCATTTGACTGGTCATTGATACCGCAAGGCTTGAGCAAGCCGATCATTCTGGCGGGCGGTCTGACGCCGGAAAACGTCGCCGAAGCGATAGCCCGCGTTCGGCCTTATGCCGTGGATGTCAGCGGCGGGGTAGAGGCGAGCAAGGGCATCAAGGATCACGCCAAGGTTCAGGCATTTATCAAAGCGGTACGCGGTAGCACCTGTTGATGTGACGGCTGGCAGACTGCCGCCGTCCACTGCACTGTACAAAGCGGATGCACTGCACACAGCAGGCAGATCCGAGGGTTTGTGGTTGCACGCAGGTCATGTTTCGCGCTGACCGTGGCAGTCCATCAACCCTCTTCGCACACATGAATTTAGCGCTAGGGCATACACGGGGCCGCGAACCAGAGCGTTCGGGCCGCCGGTACTGGAGAAAGAAAGCATGAGCAACTGGTTAGTAGACAAACTGATCCCTTCGATCATGCGTTCCGAGGTCAAGAAGAGCTCGGTGCCTGAAGGTCTTTGGCACAAATGCCCGTCTTGCGAGGCTGTGCTGTATCGTCCAGAGCTGGAAAAGACCCTGGACGTTTGCCCCAAGTGCAACCATCACATGCGTATCGGCGCCCGTGCCCGTATCGACATCTTCCTCGATGTTGAAGGCCGTGCCGAGCTGGGTGCGGACCTGGAGCCGGTTGACCGTCTGAAGTTCCGCGACGGCAAGAAGTACAAGGACCGCCTGACCGCTGCACAAAAGCAGACCGGCGAAAAAGACGCGCTGGTTTCCATGAGCGGTACTTTGCTGGGCATGCCGGTGGTGGTTTCGGCGTTTGAGTTTTCCTTCATGGGCGGTTCGATGGGCGCCATCGTCGGTGAGCGTTTCGTTCGCGCCGCCAACTACGCCCTGGAAAAACGTTGCCCGATGATCTGCTTCGCCGCTTCCGGCGGTGCGCGGATGCAGGAAGCGCTGATTTCCCTGATGCAAATGGCCAAGACCTCCGCGGTGCTGGCTCGTCTGCGCGAAGAAGGCATCCCGTTCATTTCCGTGTTGACCGATCCGGTCTACGGCGGCGTTTCCGCCAGTCTGGCGATGCTGGGCGACGTGATTGTCGGCGAGCCGAAGGCGTTGATCGGTTTTGCCGGTCCGCGCGTGATCGAGCAGACCGTGCGTGAAAAACTGCCGGAAGGCTTCCAGCGCAGCGAGTTCCTGCTGGAGCACGGTGCCATCGACATGATCATCGACCGTCAGGAACTGCGTCCACGCCTGGGCAACCTGCTGGCGCAAATGATGGGCCAGCCGACGCCGAAGTTCGTGGCTGCACCTATCGAGCCGATCGTGGTTCCACCGGTACCTGCCAGCCTATGACCCAACGTACCCTTGGCGAATGGCTCGCCTACCTTGAGCAGTTGCACCCTTCGGCCATCGACATGGGCCTGGAGCGGTCGCAGCAGGTAGCGTCCCGCATGGGACTGGGCAAGCCGGCGCCTCGGGTGATCACGGTCACCGGGACCAACGGCAAGGGTTCCACCTGTGCGTTCGTGGCGTCCTTGCTGCGGGCCCAGGGCTTGAAAGTGGGGGTTTACAACTCCCCGCACCTGCTGCGTTACAACGAGCGGGTAACGGTCGATGGTGTCGAAGCCACTGATACCGAGCTGTGCGAGGCCTTTGTCGCGGTAGAGGCCGGGCGCGGCGACACTTCCCTGACGTACTTCGAAATGGGCACCCTGGCGGCATTCTGGCTGTTCCAGCGCTCCGGGCTCGATGCGGTGGTGCTGGAAGTCGGTCTGGGCGGTCGTCTGGATACGGTCAACGTGGTGGACGCCGACATGGCGCTGGTCACCAGCATCGGCGTCGATCATGCGGATTACCTGGGTGATACCCGAGAGTCCGTGGCCTTCGAGAAGGCCGGTATTTTCCGTAAGGGCGCGCCTGCGCTCTGTGGCGATCTGAATCCTCCACAACCTCTGCTGGACAAGGCGCGCGAGCTCAATTGCCCGTTTTTCCTGCGTGGGCGCGATTTTGACCTCGGTGTGACCGATCACAACTGGCAATGGCGCGGTGTCGATAGGCAAGGGCGCGCGATTGAACTGCGCGACCTCCCACTGCTCGATCTGCCGATGGAAAACGCTGCGCTGGCGTTGCAGGCGTACCTGCTGCTCGGCTTGCCTTGGGTGGATGCGCAGATTATCGAGGCGCTGCGGGCAACGAAGGTGGTCGGTCGTCTGGATCGCCGTGAGTTCGAGTGGCAAGGCAAGCGCTTGAATCTATTGCTGGATGTGGGGCACAACCCCCATGCGGCGGAGTATCTGGCTCGTCGCCTGGCCAGTCGCCCGCCGGTCGGCAAGCGTCTGGCGGTGTTCGGGCTGCTGTCGGACAAAGACCTGGGTGGTGTTGTCGGCGAATTGAATGCTAGTGTCCAGCACTGGGCCGTTGCACCACTGGATTCGCCTCGGGCGCGTCCGGTTGCGGATTTGCACGATGCGTTGCAAGGTCTTGGTGCGTCGGTTACATCATACGGCAGCGTAGCGGCCGCCCTGGAAGGGCAATGCGCGCAGGCCTCGAACGACGACGAAATCCTGTTGTTCGGATCATTTTATTGTGTCGCCGAGGCCCTTGAATGGCTGGCCCGGCGCTCCACGGAGGAAGCGGCAAATGGCATTGCTGGATAAGGCATACAAACAGCGCATGGTTGGCGCCCTGGTATTGGTCGCGCTGGCGGTGATTTTTCTGCCGATGCTGTTTTCCCGCCAGGACGAACAGCGCCAGGTGACGGTCGAAGCGCCTGCGGCTCCGCAGGCGCCAGCGATGCCCCAGGTACAGGTCGAGCCGGTGGTGGTGCCTGAACCACAAACGCTGCCTCAGGAACCTGTGCCGAGCGATGACGAAATCGCCCAGCAGGAATCGGCGGTGCCAACTGCACCAGTTGCACCAGTTGCACCCGTTGCTCCAGCGCCAGCAGCCAAGCCGGCTGCACCTGCGCCGGTCCCGGCTTTGGCGGCTAAACCTGCAACGGCGCCTGCCCAGCCGATCACCGCGGCACCGGGCAAGCCGGACACCACGCAAAGCCGTGTCGATGCCAATGGTTTGTCTGTCAGCTGGTCGGTGCAGCTGGCCAGCCTGTCGAGCCGTGAAAGCGCGGAAAAGCTTCAGAAAACCCTGCGCAGCCAGGGCTACAACGCCTACATCCGTACCGCCGACGGCAAAAACCGGGTGTTTGTCGGGCCGTTGATCGAGCGCGCTGAAGCCGACCGGCTGCGTGACTTGCTGAACCGCCAGCAGAACCTCAAGGGGTTTGTGGTGCGCTTTCAGCCGGAACGTGGCTAAAACTATCGCCTCGATATGAAATGCACTGACAATCGCAGCTTACCGATAAGCATGGGCTCTGCTAAAATGCGCCGCCTTATCCGTCTGTAGGCTGCACTGTGCCATTTACCTGGGTTGACTGGGCGATCGTAGCAATCGTCGCCATCTCCGCATTGATCAGTCTGAGCCGCGGCTTCGTCAAAGAAGCACTGTCGCTGCTGACCTGGATCATCGCAGGAGTCGTAGCCTGGATGTTCGGTGGCTCACTGTCCGAGTACCTCGGCGGGTACATTCAAACGCCATCGGCACGTATAATTACGGGCTGTGCCATCATGTTTGTCGCCACTTTAATCGTAGGCGCAATGATCAATTATCTTATCGGCGAACTGGTTCGCGTCACCGGGCTCTCCGGGACCGACCGATTCCTCGGGATGGCCTTCGGCGCCGCGCGTGGCGGGTTGCTGGTGGTCATCGCCGTCGGGCTGTTGAGCCTGGGGCCGGTACAGCAGGACGGGTGGTGGAAAGAGTCACAGCTCGTGCCAAAATTTCTATTGGTTGCAGACTGGTCCAAAAACCTGATCCTCGGGTGGAGCAGTCAGTGGCTTGCCAGCGGAATCAGCGTACCCGCTGATATTCCGTTCAAGGAGCAACTCTTGCCGATGGCCAAAACGCCTCAGTGAGTAGTGCTCAGTTCAGATCCATTAAGTAGGGGTTGCGTCGCATGTGTGGCATCGTCGGTATCGTCGGTAAGTCGAACGTCAATCAGGCGCTGTATGACGCGCTAACCGTCCTCCAGCACCGCGGCCAGGACGCTGCCGGTATCGTGACCAGCCATGATGGCCGGTTATTCCTGCGCAAGGACAACGGCCTGGTACGTGACGTGTTCCATCAGCGTCACATGCAGCGCCTGGTCGGTCACATGGGTATTGGCCATGTGCGTTATCCAACCGCGGGCAGCTCGACGTCGGCCGAAGCTCAACCGTTTTACGTCAACTCGCCTTACGGCATCACCTTGGCGCACAACGGTAACCTGACCAACGTTGAACAACTGGCCAAGGAGATTTACGAATCTGACCTGCGCCACGTCAACACCAACTCCGATTCGGAAGTGCTGCTCAACGTGTTCGCGCACGAACTGGCCCAGCGCGGCAAGTTGCAGCCGACCGAAGAAGACGTTTTCGCCGCCGTCACCGACGTGCACAACCGTTGCGTCGGTGGTTATGCCGTCGTGGCGATGATCACCGGCTACGGCATCGTCGGCTTCCGCGACCCGCACGGTATCCGTCCGATCGTCTTCGGCCAGCGTCACACCGACGAAGGCGTCGAGTACATGATCGCCTCGGAAAGTGTTTCCCTGGACGTGCTCGGCTTCACCCTGATTCGCGACCTGGCGCCGGGCGAAGCGGTCTACATCACTGAAGAGGGCAAGCTGTACACCCGTCAGTGCGCGACCAACCCGTCCCTGACGCCGTGCATCTTCGAACACGTCTACCTGGCGCGTCCGGATTCGATCATCGACGGCGTGTCGGTCTACAAGGCCCGCCTGCGCATGGGTGAGAAACTGGCCGAGAAGATTCTGCGCGAGCGTCCGGATCACGACATCGACGTGGTCATCCCGATTCCGGACACCAGTCGCACCGCCGCGCTGGAACTGGCGAACCACCTGGGCGTGAAGTTCCGCGAAGGCTTCGTGAAGAACCGCTACATCGGCCGGACCTTCATCATGCCGGGCCAGGCCGCGCGGAAAAAATCCGTACGCCAGAAGCTCAACGCCATCGAACTGGAATTCCGCGGCAAGAACGTGATGCTGGTGGACGACTCCATCGTTCGCGGCACCACGTGCAAGCAGATCATCCAGATGGCCCGCGAAGCCGGCGCCAAGAACGTCTACTTCTGCTCCGCGGCACCAGCGGTTCGCTACCCGAACGTCTACGGCATCGACATGCCGAGCGCTCACGAGCTGATCGCCCACAACCGTTCGACCCAGGACGTGGCTGACCTGATCGGCGCCGACTGGCTGATCTATCAGGACCTGCCTGACTTGATCGAAGCGGTCGGTGGCGGCAAGATCAAGATCGAAAAGTTCGATTGCGCGGTGTTCGACGGCCAGTACGTCACCGGCGACGTCGACGAGGCTTACCTGAACAAGATCGAGCAGGCGCGCAACGATGCCTCCAAGGTCAAGACGCAGGCAGTCAGTGCGATCATCGATCTGTACAACAACTGAGTAGTTACCGGCCCTGAGGGGCCGGTTTTGTATCTGGCTTTTAATTTACGAGAATAGGGAAAGGAGTGACAGCATGAGTCAGGATTGGGATGCCGGTCGGCTGGACAGCGACCTAGAAGGCGTAGCGTTCGATACCCTGGCCGTACGCGCCGGTCAGCACCGCACGCCGGAAGGCGAACACGGTGATCCGATGTTCTTCACTTCCAGCTACGTGTTCCGTACCGCCGCCGACGCCGCTGCGCGCTTCGCTGGCGAAGTGCCGGGCAACGTTTACTCGCGCTACACCAACCCGACCGTACGCGCCTTCGAAGAGCGCATTGCCGCCCTGGAAAGCGCTGAGCAAGCCGTGGCGACTGCCACCGGCATGGCCGCGATCATGGCCGTGGTGATGAGCCTGTGCAGCGCCGGTGATCATGTGCTGGTGTCGCGCAGCGTGTTCGGCTCGACCATCAGCCTGTTCGAGAAATACTTCAAGCGTTTTGGCATTGAAGTCGATTACGTGGCCCTGGCGGACTTGTCCGGCTGGGATGCGGCAATCAAGGCCAACACCAAATTGCTGTTTGTCGAGTCGCCGTCCAACCCGCTGGCCGAGTTGGTCGACATCGCCGAGCTGTCGAAAATCGCCCACGCCAAAGGCGCGATGCTGGTGGTCGACAACTGCTTCTGCACCCCGGCCTTGCAGCAGCCGCTGAAAATGGGCGCGGACATCGTCGTGCACTCGGCCACCAAGTTCATCGACGGCCAGGGTCGTTGCATGGGTGGCGTGGTCGCCGGTCGTAGCGAGCAGATGAAAGAAGTGGTTGGATTCCTGCGTACCGCCGGTCCGACCCTGAGCCCGTTCAATGCCTGGATCTTCCTCAAAGGCTTGGAAACCCTGAACCTGCGGATGAAGGCCCATTGCGCCAACGCCCAGCAACTGGCCGAGTGGCTGGAGCAGCAGGAAGGCATCGAGAAAGTCCACTACGCCGGCCTCAAGAGCCATCCGCAGCACGAGCTGGCGCTGCGTCAGCAGAAGGGCTTCGGTGCGGTCGTCAGTTTTGAGGTCAAGGGCGGCAAAGAGGGCGCCTGGCGCTTTATCGATGCCACGCGCCTGATATCGATCACCGCCAACCTGGGCGACAGCAAGACCACCATCACCCATCCGAGCACCACCTCCCATGGTCGCCTGGCGCCGCAGGAGCGGGAAGCGGCGGGCATTCGTGACAGCCTGATCCGCGTAGCGGTCGGCCTGGAAGACGTGGCGGACTTGCAAGCCGATCTGGCACGCGGTCTGGCTGCGTTGTGATCGAGTTGTCTACACCGACCACTGGCTCAAATGGCCGCGTAGCGCTGGTGACCGGAGCTGCGCGGGGCATCGGCCTGGGGATCTCGGCCTGGCTGATCAGCGAAGGCTGGCAAGTCGTGTTGACGGACCTGAATCGGGAGCGCGGTTCGAAAGTGGCGAAAGTGCTGGGCGACAACGCCTGGTTCATCGCCATGGATGTCTCCAACGAGGGGCAAGTCGCGCTGGGCGTGGCCGAGGTGCTCGGCCAGTTCGGGCGCCTGGATGCGCTGGTATGCAACGCAGCGGTTGCCGATCCGCACAACATCACCCTGGAAAGCCTCGACCTGGCTCACTGGAATCGGGTGTTGGCGGTGAACCTCAGTGGGCCGATGTTGCTGGCCAAGCACTGTGCGCCGTACCTGCGCGCTCACAGCGGTGCCATCGTCAATCTGGTCTCGACCCGCGCGGGGCAGTCGGAACCCGACACAGAGGCCTATGCGGCGAGCAAGGGCGGTTTGTTGGCCCTGACGCATGCGTTGGCCATCAGTCTAGGTCCGGAGATCCGGGTCAATGCCGTCAGCCCTGGCTGGATCGACGCGCGTGATCCTTCGGTGCGACGTGCCGAGCCATTGAGCGAGGCCGATCATGCCCAGCATCCGGCGGGCAGGGTAGGGACGGTCGAGGACGTCGCGGCGATGGTGGCCTGGCTGCTGTCGAGAAACGCCGGGTTTGTCACCGGCCAGGAATTCGTGGTCGATGGCGGCATGACCAAGAAGATGATCTATGAGCAGTGAACGGCAGCTTCAAGCTTCAAGCTGCAAGTTAAAGCGTGACGGTGGTATGCCTGCTGTATGCGTATTTGCTTTTACTCGAAGCTTGAAGCTTGCAGCTAAAAGCTGTTTTTGAAAAAAACTTCAATCCTGCTATTGACTTAGGTTCGCTACCTGCGTAAATTTCGCGGCCTCGGAGATGCAAACGGGTGATTAGCTCAGCTGGGAGAGCGTCTGCCTTACAAGCAGAATGTCGGCGGTTCGATCCCGTCATCACCCACCACTTCCGAGAGATTTGCGAAAGCAAGAGGTAGGCTGAAATGCCTCCACCGACGCGCAGCGGTAGTTCAGTCGGTTAGAATACCGGCCTGTCACGCCGGGGGTCGCGGGTTCGAGTCCCGTCCGCTGCGCCATATTTTCCGAGTCAGGTCCGCCCTGATTCGAGATTGAAAGAGAGATTGAAAAGTCTCAGAGCTTTTAATCAGACGAGTTAATTGGGCGTCAGCTCAAAGCGATACGCAGCGGTAGTTCAGTCGGTTAGAATACCGGCCTGTCACGCCGGGGGTCGCGGGTTCGAGTCCCGTCCGCTGCGCCATATCTGCCCCGAGGCCCACTGAACGCCTTGGAGCTACGAAGAAACCACTGGTTACTTCGAGTCGATAGCAAAGACCCTGGTCGAAAGACCGGGGTTTTTTGTTTGTGCGCCAGGCATGGCGCGTTGCGCGTAAGCGCAACCAGCTTGGCTGTGGTGGCCTCGCTGGTGACTTGGAGGTGAAAGTCCTCTACACACCCGGCAAGGGGAAGTGTTAGCCAGAGGCAAGGGTGTCGCGGGTGACTGCGAATCTGAAGGAAGCCCGAGGCAAACTGCTGG